>JAVBMO010000049.1:0-9472 GCA_031552355.1 Bacteroidales bacterium
GATTACAGGATTGAGCGGACGCGGAAAGTCTTCTTTGGCTTTTGATACGATTTATGCCGAAGGACAACGGCGTTATATGGAAACATTTTCGGCTTATGCGCGCCAGTTCATTGGCGGAATGGAACGCCCCAATGTGGATAAAATTACAGGTTTGAGCCCTGTGATTTCCATAGAACAAAAAACCACCAATAAAAATCCACGTTCTACGGTGGGAACCATTACCGAAATCTATGATTTTCTTCGACTGCTCTATGCCCGTGCTGCCGATGCGTATTCTTATGTTACAGGCGAAAAAATGGTTCGCTATTCCGAATCACAAATCATTGAATTGATTTTGAATGACTACGAAGGGAAAGAAATTCTTCTGTTGGCGCCAGTTGTAAAGGGACGGAAAGGGCACTATCGTGAATTGTTTGAACAGATTGCCCGTAATGGTTTTTTGAAAGTCCGCGTTGATGGAGAAATTAAAAATATTGTGGCCGGAATGCAGTTAGACCGCTACAAAATCCACGATATTGAAATTGTGATAGACCGCCTGCAAATGAAACCTTCTTTTGAACAGCGGCTTAAGCAAAGTGTTCAAACAGCATTTAAACACGGGAAAGGTGTTCTGATGGTTCAGGATTATCCTGAAAATAGAGTCCGCTTTTTTAGTAAATTATTGATGTGTCCTACTTCGGGAATTTCTTACGAAGAACCGGAACCCAACACATTTTCGTTCAATTCGCCTTATGGCGCATGCCCAAGCTGTAATGGTTTGGGAGAAGTTTCCGAAATTGATTTGGAAAAAATTATTCCGGATAAAACGTTAAGCATAAAACAAGGTGCGATCAAAGCTTTGGGGAAATATAACAAAGATAATTACATCTATAAACAGTTGGAAATCTTAGGCGCGGCTTATCATTTCAGTTTGGATATGCCTTTGAACGATTTTTCTAAAGAGGCCTTAGATGTGATTTTATACGGTTCAGAGCAGATGTTGGAAAACCAAAGTCGACTGTCTTCCGATATGACATTTCCCGGCATCATTAATTTTCTTTCGCAATTGAGTGAGGAACAGGATTCTGTAAACAGCATCCAACGTTGGGTAAACAGTTTTATGAATTATTTGGAATGCCCCGAATGTAAAGGTGCCCGTTTAAAAAAGGAATCGTTGTACTATCGTCTGGAGGGTAAAAATATAGCCGATTTAGCTTCAATGGACTTGAATAGTTTTTACCAATGGTTTCAGCATATCGAAGAAAAAATTGATGACAGGAAAAAGATTATTGCCCACGAAATTATCCGCGAAATTATAACCCGTACGGAATTTTTGTTGGATGTAGGGATTGGCTACCTGACTTTGAATCGAGGTTCCAGGACGCTTTCCGGCGGCGAATCGCAACGAATTCGTTTGGCGACACAGATTGGTTCCAAATTGGTAAATGTTTTATATATTTTAGACGAACCCAGTATTGGACTTCATCAACGCGATAACCATAAGCTGATAAAGGCTTTGCAGGATTTGCGAGATGTCGGAAATTCTATTATTGTGGTTGAACACGACAAAGATATGATACTTTCCGCCGATTATGTTTTGGATTTTGGGCCCGGTGCTGGAATAAACGGAGGAAAATTGGTTGCACAGGGTACGCCCAAAGAAATCAAAAAACAAAATTCAATAACTTGTCAATATTTGAATGAAACAAAAACTATCGAAGTACCTAAAAGCAGGCGAGAAGGCAATGGGAAATTTTTAAAGTTGACAGGCGCCAAAGGAAATAACTTGAAAAATGTAAATTTGACCATTCCTTTGGGACGTTTTATTGCCGTAACCGGCGTTTCAGGAAGCGGAAAATCCAGCCTGATAAACGAGACCTTACATCCTATTCTGAGTAAGCACTTTTACAGGGCTTTGAAGCAACCGTTGCCTTATGGCAATATCGAAGGAATTGAAAATATAGACAAAGTTATAGAAATAGACCAATCGCCCATTGGACGGACGCCGCGTTCAAATCCTGCGACTTATGTAGGTGTTTTTGATGACATTCGTAAACTTTTTGTCAATCTTCCGAATGCCAAAATACGGGGTTACAAACCGGGAAGATTTTCGTTTAATGTAAAAGGTGGACGTTGCGAAGCATGTTCCGGCGCGGGGTTGCGTACTATTGAAATGAATTTTCTTCCCAATGTTTATATCCCTTGCGAAATTTGCAATGGGAAACGTTATAATCGTGAAACTTTGGAAATCAGATACAAAGGAAAATCCATCAGCGATGTTTTGGATATGAATATTGACGAAGCAGTTACCTTTTTTGAAAATATTCCATCTATTTTGCAAAAAATCAAAACTTTACAGGATGTAGGTTTGGGTTATATCACTTTAGGACAACAATCTACAACCCTTTCCGGTGGTGAAGCGCAACGAGTAAAATTGGCTGCTGAACTTTCAAAAAGAGACACAGGACAAACTCTTTATATTTTGGACGAACCCACAACAGGCCTTCATTTTGAAGATGTAAGGGTGCTTTTGGAAGTTTTACAAAAATTGGTTGAAAAAGGCAATACGGTTTTGGTTATTGAACACAATTTGGATGTGGTAAAAGTTGCCGATTATATTATTGACATTGGCCCCGAAGCTGGTGCAGAAGGGGGAACAATTGTGTGTGAAGGAACACCGGAACAGGTCATAAAAAACAAAAAAAGTATTACGGCAGAGTATTTGAAAATAGAAATGAAACACTCGTAATTAATAGGTTAGAATAAATTTATTAAAATCCTGTAGTTTTGTTTGGTTTAGATTAAGGAATTTGTTAATTTTGCAAACTCATTATGGCGAGGTAGCTCAGTTGGTTAGAGCGTCGGATTCATAACCCGGAGGTCACGGGTTCAACTCCCGTCCTCGCTACAAAACACAAAGCATCTGTTCTGCAGATGCTTTTTTTGTAAATACTACTTATCCAGCTAAACTCTTTCAAATGTCCTCAACTGTTCGCAATCTAACCAGTGGAAATATTTTCAAACAATTGATGAACTTGGCTTTTCCGATTATGGCAACCAATTTCATGCAAATGGCTCACAGCCTTTTAAATATGGCTTGGTTAGGCCGTTTAAACAGCGAATCTGTGGCTGCTGTTGGTGCTGTAGGAATTTTATTGTGGATGGTTAGTTCGGTTGCTGTCTTAACTAAAATAGCTGCGGAAATCAGTATAGCTCAATCCGTCGGATTGAAGAAACTAAAGCAAGCCGGTGTTTATGCTTCGCATGTAACTACATTGATTTTTCTTATCGGAATTGCGGTAGGTTTACTGTTGTTTTTCGGAAATGAATTTATTATTTCATTTTTTAATTTACAGTCCTTGATTTCCGAAATGGCAGAAGATTATCTGAGAACAATTTCTCTTGCATTACCTTTTTATTTGGCGGCTTTCACATTTTCAGGAATTTATAATGGAATTGGGCGAAGTAAAGTGCCTTTTTACATAATGGGAATAGGTTTGGTTTGTAATATGTTGTTGGACCCTTTGCTTATTTTCGGTTTCGGAAGTTTTGAAGGCTTAGGTATTCAAGGGGCTGCCATTGCCACTTGTATAGCGCAGATGATTGCCTTTTTCTGCTTTTTATGGAAAATGCGTTATTCCGATCAATTATTAGGTAAGTTCCATTGGTTTATCCGACTAAGAAAAACATATACCATTCAATTGGTTAAGTTGGGAATCCCCGTGGCTGCTATGAATCTTTTGTTTGCGTGCATTAACCTTTATATGGCAAGAGTTTCTGCACAGTATGCCGGCCATATAGGGCTTATGAGTCAAACCACGGGTGGACAAATAGAGGCCATTACGTGGAATACTTGCATTGGTTTTTCAACAGCTTTAGGAGCTTTTGTGGCTCAAAATTTTGCAGCCAAACAAATTTATAGAATACAGAAAGCATATCGCTACACTTTAACGATGATGCTTTCTTTGGGTATTTTTATCAGTTTGGGATTCTTTTTCTTTGGTGAAAATATATTTGGTTTGCTGGTTCCCGAAAAAGAAGCCATGATTTCCGGCGGGCATTATTTGACTATTATGGCTTACTCTCAAATTTTTATGATGTTGGAGTTGATTACACAAGGAATGTTCAATGGTTTGGGAAAAACAGTTCCGCCTGCAATAACCAGTATTTTAGGAAATTTGCTCAGAATCCCATTAGCAATTTATTTAGCTTCTTATTTTGGCGTATCCGGCGTTTGGTGGGCAATTACTATATCGTCCATTTTTAAAGGGAGCATTTTGCCGGTGTGGTTATCAATCAAAATGCCCAAATGGGTTAAAGTAAAACCTACGATTCCTTACGTGAAATAAAGATTTCTTGTGATTTCTATGATTTTATAAGTAAATTTGCATATCATTTTAAACATCAGAAAAATGCCTTATTTTTCAATCATAATCCCAGTTTACAATCGCCCTGATGAGGTCGAGGAACTTTTGGAAAGTTTAGAAGAGCAAACCTGTAAAGATTTTGAAGTCGTATTGGTTGAAGATGGCTCAAAAATTCCTTGTGCTCATATTGTCGAAAAATATGCGGATAAGTTAGATATTAATTATTTGACAAAAGTAAATACAGGGCGAAGCGATACAAGGAATGTTGGCATGACGAATGCCAAAGGTGATTACTTCATATTTTTCGACTCGGATTGTGTAATTCCTTCTCAATATTTCGAAACTTTAAAAACAAAATTAGCAGAAAATTATACCGACTGTTATGGTGGCCCGGATAGGGAGCATGAGTCATTTTCTAATATGCAAAAGGCAATAAATTACGCGATGACTTCATTTTGGACTACAGGTGGAATTCGTGGGGGAAAAGTCCAAATGGAAAAATTTAAGCCAAGGACTTTCAATATGGGATTTTCTAGGGAGGTTTATGATAAGGTAGGTGGTTTTAAAGACATGTTTGGAGAAGATATTGATTTAAGTATCAGGATAGAACAAGCAGGTTTTCAGACCAAACTTTTTACAGATACTTATGTGTATCATAAAAGGCGTGTTGATTTAAAAAAGTTTTATAAACAAGTAAATATTTTTGGAAAAGCGCGAGTTAATTTATACATTTTATACCCCAATTCGTTGAAATTAGTACACACTTTACCAGCATTATTTGTTTTGGGAAGTATTATAGGTATTTTAATCTGCCCTTATTTGTCTTCATTTTTAGTATTGTATGCTTTGTTACTATTTTTTGATTCTCTTGTGAAAAATAATAACTTTAAAATAGCAGCTTTGTCTATTGTAGCAGGATTTATTCAAATTTATGGTTATGGATTTGGATTTATCAGTTCTTTTTTCAAAAAAGTAATATTGAAAAAAGGATTGGAAGATGTTGAAACATTAAAAAAAGTTTATAAATAAAAGCTAATACAGTATGGATTTTAGTTCAAAAATAGGATTTGAAAGCACCACAGAAATGGTGGTGACGGAAAAAGATACGGCAAAAACCTATGGTTCTGGATTAATTGAAGTTTTTGCCACACCGGCTATGGTGGCATTTATGGAATACACAGCCCACAGCGGAATTGCAGAATTTTTGCCTGAAGGCCAAACAACAGTCGGAACAGAAATTAATGTAAGACATTTGAAAGCAACACCCAAAGGAATGAAAGTTCGTTGTACGGCAAAATTAGTGAAGCAAGAGGGTAGGGCTTTTGAATTTTTTATTGAGGCATGGGACGAAAAAGCCAAAATAGGCGAAGCTACTCATACTCGTTTTTTGATTGATATTCAAAAATTTATGGATAAAATATCACAGTAAATTATAATCTATTCCAATAGTTTATTAGATTTTATATAAACAAAAATTACATGCAAAAAGAAAGTGGCAATTTAGGTCAAGAATTCAAATTTATAGCAAAAACAGTTTTCGGGCTTGAGGAAGTCTTGGCGGAAGAACTACGCCAGTTAGGAGCGCAGGATATTGAAATTTTGCAACGTGCGGTTGCTTTTAAAGGAACCATGGAAGTGCTTTACAAAGCAAATTATTGTTGCCGCACGGCATTAAGCATTTTGAAACCTTTTGCAGAATTTGAAGCCAGCAGCGAAAAGGAACTTTACGACCAAGTGTATGCCATAAAATGGGAACATTGGATTGATGTGGATAGTAAAATATTTTTGGAAAGTACTTTAAACAGCCAGTATTTTACCCATTCGCTTTACATTGCCCAAAAAACGAAAGATGCCATTGTGGATAGATTTCGGAAAATGTTCAGCAAACGGCCTTCTGTAGATATGGAAAATCCTGATTTCAGAATCAATATTCATATTTTTGACAACAGGGTTACGCTCTCCATGAATAGTTCCGGCGAATCTTTACATAAACGCGGATATCGTAAACAAGTCAATTTGGCACCGATTAATGAAGTATTGGCAGCCGGTTTGATAAAATTAAGCGGTTGGCAGTGCGACTGTCATTTTTTCGATCCCATGTGCGGTTCCGGTACTTTGTTGATAGAAGCAGCTATGTTGGCCAATAATATTCCGGCTCAATATTACCGCAACAATTTTGGATTCAAGAAATGGCGAGAGTTCAATATGGCTGAATGGAAACGGGTGAAAGAAGAGGCAGATAAAAAAATTATGGAAACAGAATTTGATTATCAGATTTGGGGTTCCGATATCAACAAACGAAGTTTGGAAGTAGCTCAGGAAAACCTTGTGTATGCGAAATTACATAAAGATATTGAACTGTTTCATAATCCGATTGACAAACAAGTTCCTCCGGAAGGTAACTGTATGATTATTACCAATCCGCCTTATGGTGAAAGAATCAGCGTAAAAGATATAGATGAACTTTACGAAACCATTGGCAATACTTTCAAAAATCTTTATGGGGCAGGGAAAACGGCATGGCTTATAACTTCCGACTTCGCAGCCATGAAACATATAGGTTTGCGCCCTTCAAGAAAAATTGCACTTTATAATGGATCTTTGGAATGCCGCTTTTTGAAATTCGAAATTTACGAAGGCAGCAAAAAGGGGAAGTATCAAATAGAAAAGCAGTAATGGCTAATTAGTTTGATATTTGTAATCAATTTTGATTCACAATAAATTTACATCGTAGCTAAAATGAAAATAGCTTTAATAGAAACGGGAACTTCACATGATGAATGTTTATATGCCCAAGTTTTATTTTTAAAAAAAGCAGGGCATCATGTTTCATTAATTTGCAATGAAACACTAAAGTCATGTATAAAAGGGTATGATATTGCCGATGAAATTTTGTTCTTTCCTTTTAGCAAAAATACATGGGGATTAGCATTCCGCTTCAGAAAGTTTTTGTTAAAAAATAAATTTAACAAAGTCATATTTAATACAGCTCAAACTTCATTTGTGAAAAAACTCTCTGTACTGCCATTCCCTGCAAAAATAGAATTTATCGGCACCATGCATTATGTCAATAAATTATTAAAACCAACTTTAGGGCAACAAATGATAAATGCATTTATTAAAAAATACTATGTTTTGAATGACTACCTATTAATTAAAATTCCTACAGAAATTCGTTCAAAAACAGAAGCATATTATCCTATTTATTTCCCCATGTATGAAAATATTTCTTTAAAAAAGGCTTCTGATGAAATTTGGATTACAATTCCGGGGAAATTTGAATTTAGTCGCAGAAATTATAAATTATTGTTTGAACAACTACAAAAACAAGCCCTTTCGCCAAATATAAAATTGATTTTTTTAGGTCGTATTTATCAAAATAGCGAAGAATACGAATTTATCCAATCCCAAATAAAATATTCTAATATAGTAGATAGTTGCATTTTTTTTGAAGAATTTATTCCAGTAGAATTATTTCACTCTTATATTAAATTAAGCGATTACATTTTACCGCTTGTTTCATTTGAAACTTATACGCACAGCATATCTGGAGCTTTTAATTTAGCTTTTGCTTACCAAAAGCCACTTATCAGTGAAAAAGCATTTGTTTGTTACTCTGATTTTGCTGAAAATTCAATTTTTTATGTTCATAACAACTTGGTAGAAACTATTAATTCAACGATCAAAGAGCAATCTCATAAAAAATATTATCAATCTGATAAATGGGATTTTGAGTATTTGCAAAAAAAATATTTACAGTTACTTAATTAATTCACTGAAAATAAAATGTTTTCAGTGAATTAATGGTATTTTATAAATGGATTGGAAAAGCAAAACGACCAATGAACATAGAAGAATTGAGAAATTATTGTCTTATGGTGAAAGGTTCTGAAGAAAGCCTGCCTTTTGGTGATGAGCATTTGGTTTTTAAAATATTTGATAAAATGTTTGCATTGCTTCCTTTAGATTCTTCCGAAAATCTGAGTATCAGTTTAAAATGCGATCCGGATAAGGCAGTTGAATTAAGAGAAAGATATGATTGTGTTAAGGCAGCATACCATTTCAATAAAAAATATTGGAATACCATTTTCTTGAACCAAAATATGAACGATGAAGAAGTGCTATTTTGGATTCAGCATTCAGTTGAAGAGGTTTTGAAAAAACTTCCGAAGAAAATGCAAAATGAATATAGGGCAGAAGAAAAATAACGTTTTGGTACAAAATTTGAAAATAATAATTATAATTCATAAAAAGAAAAAACTATGACAACATTAAAATTTAAATACACAGGCGATTTACGCACAGAAATTACACATGTGAAATCAGGCGCAAAAATTGCTACAGTAGCTCCTGAGGACAATCATGGAAAAGGGGATGGTTTTTCTCCAACGGATTTATTTGTCGCTTCTTATGGAAGTTGTGTTTTAACCATTATAGGTATTTCTGCTCAAAGCCACGGATTTAGCATAGATGGGGCAGAGGTGACTGTTGAAAAAATAATGGCTGCCAATCCTCGCCGCGTAGGAGAAATTATTGTGGATGTAGTTTTGCCACACAATAATTACTCAGAGAAAGAACGTAAATTTATTGAATTGGCCGCAGACCAATGTCCTGTAAGGCATAGTTTGGATCCAGCTATCAAAATAACAAAGACCTTTGCTTACAAGCAATAGTAGAAAAATAATTTCAGAATTATTTCAAAAGGTTGTTCACTTTAGTAGTGGGCAACCTTTTTTCTTGGAAATTATTTTCTCCAACGGAAAGTACTTACCAAATGAGTAATATCTTTGGCTAAGAAATCAATAGCAGGAGCTAAGGAATCATTATTCGGAGTAGTATTGAAATATAGAGCGCCTCTCAAAAAATGGTGGCTGCTGTCGCTAATCCAAAACTGATAGGGCGAAGCCACAGTCGTTCCTTTAATTTTGTAAACACAGGCGTGGATATTATTATCAACCTGAGTTCGATATAAGCATTTTCTTAAAAACCTGAGTTCGATGTAAGAAAAAAGATAAAAAAGTAGCATATTTGAATAAAAAGTTGTAATTTTATATTTGATTTCCAATTAAATATAAAAACAACTCACAAATATGCAACATACAAATATAGTCGAAAAATTTTTCATT
>JAVBMO010000004.1:0-10290 GCA_031552355.1 Bacteroidales bacterium
TCAAAACAAGCGGATTAGGAATCTATTTGGGGGAATGCCGTTTTTTTTATACTTTTGCACATCAAGAGACATTAGTTCAGTTGGTTTAGAACGCTACCTTGACAGGGTAGAGGTCATTGGTTCGAATCCAATATGTCTCACAAGTTGGGTTATGCAAAAAGGCTTGAGAATTTCTCAAGCCTTTTTTACATACATTTTATTCACCATTTCAACATATTCCAACAAAGTTTCTTTCCCTTGTTTTTTTTCGGAAGAAGTCAAAAAAATCAAAGGAAGTTCCTCCCAAGTTTCTTTGAGTTTGTTTTTGAATTGAGACACATTTTTTGCCAATTCGTTTTGTTTACATTTATCACATTTGGTAAAAACCAAAGCAAAAGGCACACCGTTTTCTCCTAAAAATTCAATAAAATCCAAATCTATTTGCTGAGGCGAAAGGCGAGAATCCAACAGCACAAAAGTATTTATTAAATTTTCTCTTTTCAGGATATATTCCTCTATCATCTTCGCCCATTTTTTCCGGCTTTCCCGAGAAGAACGCGCATAGCCATAGCCCGGCAAATCTACTAAAAACCAATTTTTATTGATTATAAAATGATTTATCAATTGGGTTTTTCCGGGTTGCGAACTTGTTTTTGCTAAACCCTTGTGGTTGGTAAGCATATTAATCAAAGAAGATTTTCCCACATTGGAACGCCCGATAAAAGCATATTCGGGAAATGCTTCTTTGGGGCATTTTCTGTAATCGGAACAACTGATAACAAATTCGGCACTTTTTATTTCCATGGGCAACTAACTATGAACGATAAATTTGAGTTATGAATTATAAATTAAACAGCCATTATCAATTTGAAAATTTGGCGACTAGATGAATGAAAATTGAAAACATTTTCAACAACTCAACAATTCAACAAATGTCTCGGTTGTTTTTTAAACTTTCAATTTTCAATAAAATTACTTCTTTTTTCTCCGTCCGAAAATGGTCAATCGTTTAAAAAATTGATTTTTATTATCATAAGAAACCACATGACGTTCTTTCTTTTCGGGATAAATATCGGCAAGGGTAACCAAAATACCGGTTTCGTCCACTTCGCCAAAATGATGGTTGATTGCCGTTCCAAATGAACGCATAGTTGATGACAAATTCATATAAGCATTGATCAATGGCGGAACAGATTCCCCCATAGAACGTACCGTACGCACCAAAATCTGATAATCTTCCTTGTAATTTCTTCCATTGAACAATTTCACCAATTCATTCCAGTCTGATGTTATTTCTAATTCTTCGTAAGGCCAGACCAAACCATCAGGATCTGGAAAATGTTTCTTGTAAAAATAGAGAATACAATCTTTTGCCTTAACGGTCATGTGCGGATACATGGTAATTTTACCGAAAAAATATTTTATTTCAGGCATTTCGATGCAGAGAGAGCCCAAACCATCCCAAAGATTATCAAGCGAATACATTCCCTTGCGCATATTTACCGTAGGCTGGTATTCAGGTTGTACAAAAGAACGTCCTAATTCCACCGTATAAGGCAGATATTTTTCAATAAATTCTTCCGAAAAATGAAAAAGTTCCGATGTTGGGCTGTGCAAACTTCCATCAGTTTTCGTGAAAATATTTTTTCCTTCAATAAATCTGTACCCCCCCACAATCTCCTCACATTCAGGGTCCCAAACAAATAACTGCCGGAAACAATACGGGTCGGGCGCTATATCGAATTCATCAATATCCACAGTTTTTCCCGTACCTCCTCCTTCCGAAGCAAAGCTAAGTTCGCGAAGCCGGCCTATTTCGTTCATAATATTGGGCGAACGGTGCGCTGTTGTTACATAAATATCTTTATTTCCAAAATTAGATTTACGGAGAAAAATATCCTGAGTAAGTTCTTTTTTTAGTATGTTTTTATCCACCGGAGCTGCAATGTAGCTGAGGTCTTTAATGTTTGTTGAATTTTGCATAAGCATTTTTTTTCAGTTCGTAAACATAATTTCTTACACTCAAAGCCCATTCGTTATCGGTCTTCGATTTATCGAAAGTGGTATAGGGAATCGGTGTTCCAAAAACCAAACGGATGGTTTTGCCTTCCTGTTTATACATTTCGCGAGGCAACAAAATCAATTCTATATTGGCTTTGATTCCCAATTTTTTGCGGAAATTGGCCAAATTGTAAAACAAATTCGAATTTTTGGCTTCCACATAAACCGGATACAGATTGCGCTGGTATTCAATGGCCTTTTTCAAAAAAGTTTTTTTCCATTCCAAATCTTTTATTTCACCTTTTTGTTTGCGGGAACAAAGTCCGGCCGGAAAATATAACAATGCCGATTCTGAAGCAAAAGCCTCCTCCAATTTATTTTTATTTTGAGCGTTTCTTCCAAATTTATTAATGGGTACAAATATCGGTTTCAAACCCGGAAGATTCAACAATAAATCGTTGACAGGAAACAAAATATCGGGATATTTTTCGCCCACAATACTGATTAAAGCCATGCCATCCACAGCGCCCAAAGGATGATTGGCCACAATCATAGGCCGCTGCTCTCCATCGGGCATATTTTCAGGATTTTGAATTTCGATATTAACTTTAATATCCTCATTGATAATGGCTTTGGCAAAAGCAACTCCGAATTTTTCCTTATGCCTGAAAATGGAACCATTGACTTCTTTCAAATGAAGAAGTTTTTTCAGAAGAAATAAAACAAAATCAGGAATCCATTTCGAAAGTTTGGGATTTTTGGATTGAATGATTTTCCTTAAATCCACATAATTTTCGTTTATGGACGCACTTATTTGTTGTAAATCTGTCGATTCCATATTGTTCGATTTTCTATTTTATAATGGATGTTCCATCAAATATTTCATTATCTGAATGGCATTGGTGGCAGCGCCTTTCCGAAGATTGTCGGCAACCACCCAAATATTCAAGGTGTTGGGTTGCGAAAAATCGCGGCGGATGCGCCCTACAAAAACCTCATTTTTATCTTTTGCAAAAAGAGGCATCGGATAACTAAATTCCGCAGGATTGTCCAAAACTTTGATTCCCGGCATGGTTTCCAACAAATGGCGCACTTCTTTCAAATCGAAATCTTTATCAAACTCAATATTTATAGCTTCGGAATGCCCCCCTATGACAGGAACACGAACCACCGTGGCGGTAATATTTATGCTTGAATCGCCCAAAATCTTACGGGTTTCGTCTATCAATTTTTGTTCCTCGGATGTATAACCATCTTCCTGAAAATCACCACCATGAGGTAATAAATTTTCATGTATTTGATGAGGATACACTTTTTTCGATTGTATATTTTGTTGTTCGTCTTTCAATTGTTGTACGGCTTTTACGCCCGTACCGGTAACGCTTTGGTAGGTGGAAATCACCAAACGTTTGGATTTGTAAGCTTTATGCAAAGGCGCCAAAGCCAATACCATCTGAATAGTGGAACAATTGGGGTTGGCAATAATTTTATCTTTGGCTGTAATCACCTGAGCGTTGATTTCGGGCACCACCAAAGGAATTTCGGGATATTTGCGCCATGCCGAAGAATTGTCGATTACGACAGTACCTTGTTCGGCAAACAAAGGCGCATATTTCAATGAAGTGGAAGACCCTGCCGAAAAAATAGCAAAATCGGGCTTTTGCGCAATGGCATCTTCCACAGAAATTACAGAAATTTCTTTTCCTGCAAATTCAATTTTTTTTCCCACAGACCTTTCCGAAGCCGCAGGCAACAACTCAATATTTTGAAACTGAAACTCTTCCAATACTTTCAACATTACATTGCCCACCAATCCTGTGGCACCAATCAATGCAACTTTGGTTTGTTTTGTCATTTCCTATTCTATATTATTTTGTAAAAACAGTATTCCAATCATTTTTGATACTAACCACCTGCCAGCCGTATTTTTTTGCCCAAGCCAAAGAGATATCGGGATTTTCGCTGTACTCAAACTCGCGTTTGGCATCATCGTGATTGATCATTATTTGAAACGAGGGATATTTGCTCCCTTGCGAATAGCGCAACATATACACATCGCCGCCACTGCGTTCGTTTCCGCAAGCAAAAACCGGGCGTTTTCCAATATGGCGCATAATATTCACAGGCTTTTGATTTTCGTTATTCAAACTCGTCATTTCCGGCAATATCATTAAATCGTTCACTTCTGTAGTATCTTTGTAAAGGTATTTATTCGTTGAACCAATCACATTTTCAGGCTCAATTCCAAAAAATTCTTTCGACAAAACTCGCGTAAAATCAATTGAACTTCCTGTGCAAATATAAACCTTGAAACCATTTTCCTTCAAATAATTTAAAAGTTCTATCTGAGGTTGGTAGCGAACTTGCAACAGCGAACAATTTAAACCGGGATATTTCGCAGCAGCCAAAAATGCCTTCACATCCGATTGATATTCAGTTGCACTACGATTGGTAATTAGATTGATAATTTGAGCAAAATCCTTATCAGTGAATTTGTGCATGGCTGCTTTGTCGCCTTCCAAAACAGCTTTAAAAGGTTGTTGGTCTTTCAATTTCGGATTTTTTTCCGTGGCTTTATTGATCTGATAACCCATGTAAAGAAATTGTATGGCCGGATCTTCGGCAATCAAAGTTCCGTCCATGTCAAACGTGGCAATACGGTCTTCCTGAGGGATAAAATCAGTTGAGCCTTCTTTGGTTATTTTGGTAATATAATCGACGATGGCTGTTTTCACCGCACCATCGTTCCATGAAGCCAATGCTTCTTTTTTTTCAATTTCACCCTGAGTTGTACTACAGGACGTTCCGCTTTTATTGCAGCAAGCTGAAAAAGCCACCAAAAGAAACAGCAATTGTGCTGTAAGAATACGATTGATATATGTTTTTTTCATAAATATTGATTTGTTTGTTTTAGTAAATATTTATTTTATTCCACTGAAAATGAAGATACAAAACTTCTGTATTCAGAGAAAACATTCGCACGGGAAATAAATCCTCTGTAATAGCCATCTTCCACAACGGCCAAATTATACACATTGCTGTCTTTGAAACGGTTGATAATGGTTTCCATGGAATCATTCAAATCTACCATATATTTTTCCAAATTAGGAATCATCAGGTTTTTCACATAACAGACATCGTACAAATCCTGGCGGAAAATAATGGGGCGAATATCGTCCATGGCAACCAATCCCACCAATTTGGAATCTCTGTCCAAAACAGGAAAAACATTACGATGCGAATGTTCTATAACCTTGGTCAAATCGCGAAGCGTCCCTTCCGAAGAAACTACAGAAAAATTGGTTTCAATCAACTTTTCCATATCCATCAACTGCCATGCGGATTTATCTTTGTTGTGGGTAATCAAATTCCCTTCCATGGCCAATTTCTTGGTATAAATCGACGATTTTTCAAACGGTTGAAGCCCCAAATACGAAATGGTTGAAGCCACCATCAAAGGCGCAAAAAGCTCGTAACCTCCCGTAATTTCAGCAATTAAGAATATTGCGGTAAGCGGCGCCTGCATAACACCGGTCATCACAGCGGCCATTCCCACAAGTGAAAAATTAATGGTAGATACATCGCCACCCAAAAGGTTAATAACCGTGGCAATGAAAAAGCCTGAAACTCCACCCAAAAACAACGAAGGCGCAAAAACCCCACCCACGCCGCCGCCACCGGTAGTTGAAGCTGTGGCAATTACTTTAAAGAAAATCATTGCCAAAAGAATCAATGCCAAAATCCATCCATTGTCGTTGAATTTTGCTAAAAAACTGTTTTTCAACAATTCTTCACCACCATTGCCATTTAGCATACAGGTCAAAGCCGGATACCCCTCACCAAATAAGGGTGGAAAAATAAAAATGAGCACTCCCAAGATAATTCCGCCGATTAAGATCCGCTTGTAGTTTTTCTTGATTTTCGAGAATTTTTTCTCAATAAAAGCAAGCATCCTTAAAAAGTATAGGCTCACCAAACTGCAAAAAAGCCCCAAAATAATGTAAAACGGAATCTGAGAAAGGGCAAACGAATCCGAAACTTTGAAAGAAAACTGGACATTGTGCCCCATAAAAAAATAGCCAAGAGAGGCTGCCGTAATAGACGAAATCAGCAAATGGATAATGGTGGTTGTCGTCAAATCAAAAAGAAGCACTTCTATCACGAAAACAATTCCGGCAATTGGCGCCTTGAAAATTCCGGCAACAGCGCCTGCCGCCCCACAACCAATCAACAAGATGGTGCTCCGGTAGTTCATCCTGAAAAATTTTCCCAAATTAGATCCCAAAGCGCTTCCTGTGGAAACAATCGGGGCTTCCAAACCCACAGAACCACCAAAAGCCACCGTAATGGTCGAGGCCACCATTGAAGAATAGGTATTGTGCCGTTTTATCTGCCCTTTTTGCCGCGAAATGGCATAAAGAACTTTACTGATACCGTGTCCGATATCGTCTTTGATAAAATATTTCACAAAAAGGACGGTAATAAAAATCCCTATCATTGGGTAGGCCAAAAAAAGGAAATTCCCTTCTTCGACAGTAAACCAAGAAGAATCGGTAATAAACTTATAGGTATAGTGGACTGTGTTTTTGAGAATTACAGCGGCCAAACCACTTAACAAGCCAACCACAAAACTCAAAAACAACATAAATCTCTTGTCTGAAACATATTTCAGCCGCCAGATGTGCGCTTTTTTGTAAATTGGATTAAAGTATGAAACTATCTTGCCTATCATGATAGTGCAAAGGTACGGTATTTATTTCAAAAAGTGAAGTGAAGTTTTTTAGAAAAGGTAAAGATTTTGGCGTTAAAATCTACTCTATTTTAGAGGCGTCAAAGCAATTTATCTGAAAAAATACAGCTCATTTCTTTATTTATAAAATATTTTTCAGTACTTTTGCAAACAGAAACAAATTCTTAATTGAGTTTGAATTTAAGGAAAAGATTTTTGAGAGGGGGCCATAAAGCCCCTTTCTTGTTGAATAAAGCCCATGATAAAAAAGACAGACATAGAAGCCATCATAGGTGAACACCTTGCCGGAACCGATTTATTTTTAATTGATTTAAAAGTTTCGCCAAGCAATAGAATATCCGTTTACATTGATGGAGATAATGGCGTTACTATTGACAATTGCATTGCTTTAAGCCGTGCTATTGAAGGAAGCCTAGACCGCGAAGAAGAAGATTTTGAACTCAATGTGTCTTCTGCCGGTGCAGAACAACCCTTGAAACTAAAACGTCAATATATAAAAAATAAAGGACGCAATATTCAAGTGCTGACCCTTTCAGAAGAAATCATTGAAGGAAAGCTTATCGACGCCGATGACAATAAAATTGTCATTGAGCCCAAAAAAAAGAAAAAAGGCGCAAAGGGAAAAGAAATTCTCCCTTTGGAAATTTCTTATGAAGAAATAGAAGAAGCCAAAATCGTGATTATGTTTTAATGCAAATGATACAATAAACGTATATATGGAAACACTAAATTTGATAGAAACTTTTTCGGAGTTTAAAGATTTCAAAAACATTGACCGCGAAACCTTGATGCGCATCTTGGAAGATGTATTCAGAAGCGCTTTGGTTAAACGTTTTGGAACAGATGAAAACTGCGACATCATTGTTAATATTGACAAGGGTGACCTTGAAATTTGGAGAAACAGGGAAATTGTGGAAGATGACAATGTAGAAGATGACAGACTTCAAATTGCTTATTCCGAAGCTATTAAAATTGAAGAAGACTTTGAAGTTGGCGAAGAATTAAGTGAGTTGATTCCTTTGGCAAGTTTCGGAAGAAGAGATATTTTGGCTATTCGTCAGAATTTGGTAGCCAAAGTACAAGACTACGAAAAAGCTTTGATTTTCCAAAAATACAAAGAAAAAGTAGGAGATGTCATTATCGGTGAAGTTTATCAAGCTTGGAGCAAAGAAATTTTGATTTTGGATGAAGAAAAAATCGAATTGGTTTTACCCCGTTCCGAACAAATTCCAAGCGACTTTTATCGCAAAGGCGATACTGTGAAAGCTGTGGTTTTGAAAGTAGAAATGCGCAACAACAATCCGTTGATTATCCTTTCTCGTACTTCGCCCATTTTCTTGGAACGCCTTTTTGAACAAGAAGTTCCTGAAATTTATGACGGATTAATTACCATTAAAAATATTGTACGTATTCCAGGTGAACGTGCCAAAGTGGCTGTAGAATCTTACGATGACAGAATTGACCCTGTAGGCGCTTGTGTGGGTATGAAAGGTTCTCGTATTCACGGAATTGTACGTGAATTACGCAACGAAAATATCGACGTAATCAATTATACAAGCAATCTTGAATTGTATATCAGCCGCGTGTTGAATCCGGCCAAAATAGCTTCCATGCGTGTGGACGAAACCAACAAAAAGGTGGAAGTTTATATGAAACCCGACCAAGTTTCATTAGCAATTGGTAAAGGCGGTAACAATATTAAATTGGCAGGAAAACTTACAGGATACGAAATTGATATTTACAGAGATGTGGATACTGAATTTGAAGATGTGGATTTGCAAGAATTTAGCGACGAAATTGAACAATGGGTTATAGATGCTTTAAGAGCCATTGGTTGCGATACAGCAAAAAGTGTTTTAGCGCTAAGTGTTGAAGAATTGGAAAAAAGAACTGATTTGGAATTAGAAACTATCCAAGATGTATTGGATATTTTGAAATCAGAATTCGAAGAATAGTCTATTATTCAAAAAACCTATTGGATTTTGAAAAGGGTACGATTAATTTTTGATGGAATTTTTAAGAACATAAAAAACGGAGGGGTTATGTCTAGTAATAGTATACGTTTAAGCAAAGCGGCAAAAGAATTCAATGTGGGGATTGCCAACATTGTGGAATTTCTTTCCAAGAAAGGATTCCAGGTAGAAAACAATCCAAACACAAAGATTACGGAAGAAATGTATAATGTTCTTGCGGGAGAGTTTCAGTCAGAGAGAAAAGTAAAGGAAGAAGCGCAAAAAATTAATATATCAGGAAATAAGGAGGCTATTGTAATAGAAGCTGTTAGAGCTGTGGAAGAACCTGCTTTTGACGAACCCAAAGAAAAAGAAATAAAACCATCCGATTTTCTTATCAAAAACCATCTCCCCGAAAAACCTGCTGAAAAAGAATCCATCGTTGTTGTTGAAAAATCCCCTGAACCTGTTGTTGAAATTGAATCTGAACCTGTTGAAATAGAAGAAGAAGTTAAAGAAAATGAAAAAGCTCCTGCAGCAGAACCAGAACCTACAGACACAAAAGAAACTATAAAGCAACCTGTTATCATTGGAAAAATAGACATTGACAGTTTAAATTCCAAAAGCAGGCCAGACAAAAAAAGCAAGGAAGAAAAAGCCAAAGAAAAACGCGAACAAGAAGAAGCGAAAAAGGCAGCGAAATTAAAACAACAGGAAGAAGCTAAAAAAGCTAAAGAAGAAGTTGCAGTTGTACAAAAAATAGAAGACGTAACAGAGCCGGTTGTAGAAGAAAAAGTTGAAATTGAAACACCTAAGGCTGAAGAACCCGACAAAAGTAATTTCATTGAAACACAATATGTGAAATTGGAAGGACCTAAAATTACAGGTGTAAAGATTGACTTAACTCAATTCAATAAACCACCGAAACCTCAGGCTGTAAAAGTGGGTAGTTCGTCTGACAACAAGCCGGAAGACAACGATAAAAAGAAAACGGGGAAAAGGAAACGCATTGAAAGTCCAAAACCTGCAACAGAACAAGCAGGAGGTGGAAAATCTGACAAACAACAACAAGACAAATCCAAGTGGAAAGACAATAGAAAGAAAAAAGAACTTCCTGTTAAAGCAGAAATTAGTGCGGATGAAATAGAAAAACAAATCAAGGAAACCTTGGCTCGTTTGAGTCCGACAGGTAAATCCAAGACATCTAAACATAGACGTGAAAAACGCCAAAATGTAAATCAGCAGTTGCAAGAAGAGCAAATGCGCATGGATGAAGGCAAAAACATTTTGAAAGTAACAGAATTTGTTACGGCAAATGAATTGGCTACCATGATGAATATTTCGGTAAATGAAATTATATCAACTTGCATGGCCGTGGGAATGTTTGTTTCCATCAACCAGCGTTTGGATGCGGAAGCCATTCAATTAATTGCCGATGAATTCGGTTTTAAATTGGATTTTGTGAGTGCCGAAGTTGTTGAATCTATCCAAGAAACAGAAGAAGAAGACAAAGATGAAGATGTGGTTTCACGTGCACCGATTGTAACCGTTATGGGACACGTTGACCACGGTAAAACTTCTTTGCTCGATTATATTAGAAATGCCAAT
>JAVBMO010000167.1:0-9860 GCA_031552355.1 Bacteroidales bacterium
CTTGATGAATACCATTTTAGGTATAATAGGAGGAACAATATGGATACAATATTTGATGTACTCATAAAAAAGATGGTTAAAAATGAGCCAATCAGGCTTAAACAAGGAAATTAAACAGTGTGGCCTAAGCGATTATACCAATAAATTTTAATCAAAAAATATAATGGATTCCATATTAAGGATAGAAAACCTTTGTCGTGTTTTTCATGTCGGAAGCGAAGATGTACATGCTTTGAAAGGCATTTCGTTTCAAGTAAATCAAGGTGAATTTGTAAGCATCATGGGATCGAGTGGAAGTGGGAAATCTACTTTGCTGAATATCTTAGGTTGTTTGGATCGTCCGACTTCCGGCGAATATTATGTTGATAATGTTGCGGTAAGCAATCGCACAAAACAGGAACTTTCTACACTCAGAAACCGAAAAATAGGTTTTGTTTTCCAGTCTTATAATCTGCTTCCACGTACTACAGCCTTAGAAAACGTGCAACTTCCGCTGCTCTACAATAACGAAATTTCAGGAAAAGAACGCAAGGAACGAGCCAAAGAAGCCCTGAATCAAGTGGGGTTGGCTAACCGTATGGAACACATGCCAAACCAGTTGTCAGGGGGACAACAGCAGCGTGTAGCCATTGCCCGCGCTTTGGTTAACGACCCTGTAATTCTTTTGGCCGACGAGGCCACCGGAAACTTAGACACCCAAACTTCTTACGAAATTATGACACTTTTTCAGGATTTGAATGCAAAAGGGAAAACCATTGTTTTTGTTACCCATGAGCCCGATATTGCCACCCTCACTTCTAGAACAATTGTCTTGCGGGATGGGCTTATCACAAAAGATGAGTACATTATGGCAAAATCGGCAAAGAAAATCTTGGAAAGCCTTCCCCATAAAGAAACCTCGTTGAATTAATGTTCAAAACATCGTAAAATGAATCTTTTCAATCTTCTGAAAATAGCTTACAAATCTTTGCTCAGAAACAAAATGAGGGCATTACTTACCATGTTGGGAGTGGTCATTGGTATTGCATCGGTTATTGCCATGGTTAGTTTGGGAAAAAGTTCTACCATCAGCATTAATGAACAAATTTCGAGCATGGGTTCAAATTTGATTATGGTGATGAGAAATCATCAGCGGAGAGGGCCGGTAAACACCGGGGGTGGAAGTGTGCAAACGCTCACAGCTGAGGATGTAAAAGTTATTAAAGAACAAAGCCGTTATATAAAAAATATTTCCCCGTCGGTTTCGGCTTCGGGACAATTGGTTTATGGAAATAACAATTGGCCGGGCTCATTGCAAGGCGCAAACGAAGAATTTCTTGACATCCGTAAATATGAAATGGAAAACGGAACTATGTTTACAGAGCATGATGTGAAAGTGTATGCAAAAGTTTGCGTTGTAGGAAAAACCGTTGTCGATAATCTTTTTCCCGGTGGTGAATCGCCGTTGGGAAAAACCATCCGTTTCAATAAAATACCATTTAAAATTATCGGTATTTTGGAAAGCAAAGGGCAGAACAGTATGGGGCAGGACCAAGACGATATTGTGATTGTTCCTTACACCACCGTTCAGAAAAGGATTTTAGCAATTCCTTATATTCACATGATTTATGCTTCGGCAAAAACAGAAGAAATAGCACCCTTGGCCGCAGAAGAAATTACTGCTATTCTTCGTACACAACATAAAATTGCGCCCAATGCCGAAGATGATTTTGAAGTAAGAACACAGGCAGAATTATTGGAAACTGTGGGCAGTGTAACCGGATTTCTTACGGTTTTGTTGGCTGCCATTGCTTCTATTTCATTGGTTGTGGGTGGAATAGGGATTATGAATATTATGTATGTAACCGTAACGGAAAGAACTAAGGAAATAGGCCTTCGAATGTCTATTGGTGCGCAAAACCGCGATATTCTCCTGCAATTTCTTACCGAAAGTATCATTCTAAGTCTCATTGGCGGAATTATCGGGATTATTTTAGGTTTAGGGCTTTCTTATTTGGTTTGCAGTCTTTTGCATTGGCCGTTTGTGATCAGTAGTGTTGCCGTTATCAGTGCCTTTTTGGTTTGTGCTGCCACAGGAATCTTTTTCGGTTGGTATCCGGCAAAAAAGGCTGCTTCTTTAGATCCTATCAATGCTTTGCGTTACGAATAAAGATTTTTTTGAAAAACAGTTTATAAAGCCTGTAAAATTCTTACTTTTGCACATCAAAAAAACGAAGATTATGACATTAATAAAATCCATTTCCGGCATACGCGGAACCATTGGCGGAACCCAAGGAACTTCTCTTACACCAATAGATATTGTGAAATTTTCGGCCGCTTTTTGCCGCTTTTTACAAGAATCGCAAAAAAAAGAAAACATTTCAATTATGATTGGCCGCGATGCACGGATTTCCGGCGATATGGTAAACAAAATCCTTACAGGAACTTTGTTGGGAATGGGTGCCAATGTAATTGAAACCGGCTTGTCCACTACACCAACAGTGGAAATGGCTGTGGTTTCTGAAAAAGCCGATGGTGGGATTATTCTGACAGCAAGTCATAATCCGGCACAATGGAATGCCTTGAAATTATTGAATCATAAAGGCGAATTTATTAATGAAGCCGAAGGCGCCAAAGTATTGGAACTTTCGGAGGATGCCAATTTGAATTTTGCAACGATAGATAAATTAGGGAATTATCGCGAAGTTAAAGATAGCATAGAACAACATATAAAATCTATTTTGGCTTTAGACCTTGTGGATGTTGAAGCCATTCGTCAGGCAAAGTTTAAAATTGCTGTTGATTGTGTAAATTCCGTTGGAGCTTTGGCCATTCCACCATTATTTGAAGCTTTGCAAGTAGAAAAAGCTTTTTATTTGAACGAAACTCCCAATGGGATTTTTGCACACAATCCCGAACCACTTCCCGAAAATCTGACGGCTTTGTCTGAAACGGTAGTTCGTGAACAATGCCATTTGGGCTTTGCTGTTGATCCTGATGTCGATCGTTTGGCTATTGTATGTGAAGACGGAGAAATGTTTGGCGAAGAATATACTTTGGTGGCTGTTTCCGACTATGTGTTGTCCAAGAAACCTGGAAATACTGTTTCAAATATGTCTTCGACCAGAGCTTTGAGAAATGTTACTGAAAAATACGGGCAAAGCTATACCTCAAGTGCAGTAGGCGAGGTAAATGTGGTAGAGGCTATGAAGAAAACCAACGCCATTGTGGGCGGTGAAGGAAATGGCGGTATTATTTTACCGGAACTTCATTACGGACGTGATGCATTGGTGGGAATAGCCCTTTTTCTGAGCCATTTGGCCAAAAAGAAAATGATTTGTTCTCAGTTGAGAACAGAATACCCCAACTATTATATTTCCAAAAATAAAATAGAATTAACACCGAAAACCAATATCGACAAAATTTTTGCGGAAATAAAAACCAAATATTCGGATTATAAAATCAATACCATTGATGGTGTGAAAATTGAATTTGACACGGAATGGGTACATTTGAGAAAGTCGAATACGGAACCTATCATCCGAATTTACGCAGAAAGTGATTCTTTGCCAAAAGCAAATAATTTAGCAAGTAAAATCATGAACGATATTGCCTTCATTGCCAAAAGCAAATAAGGAAGTAGAAGAAGTTTGTAATATAAGCAAACATTACCCAAAAGACTATTTAAGTAAGATGTAAACTTCCACAAGTCTAATGACAGTATTTCTTAATTTTTCCATAACAAGAAAGTTTATTGCAATTTGTTTCAATAAACTTTTCGAAACACCAATAATAATATGGCTTAGACGGGAATTTCACCAACCATTTTGGCATATATACCCATATATACCAAATTCCATTTCAATGAAATAAGCCCCATAATACCTAACATTATGGGGCTTATTTTCAATCAAAGATAGTTTCTCAATATTATTTCCCTGTAGTAATATCCAACAATTCTACTTCAAAAATAAGAACTGAACCCGGAGGAATACTTCCGGCAGCTCTGTCGCCATAACCTAATTCAGAAGGGATGTAAAACATGTATTTAGAACCAACAGGCATCAATTGAACGCCTTCTGTCCAACCGGCAATCACGCCGCTCAAAGGAAATTCAATAGGTTCACCTCTATCATACGAGCTGTCAA
Source organism: Bacteroidales bacterium (assembly GCA_031552355.1). GTDB lineage: Bacteria > Bacteroidota > Bacteroidia > Bacteroidales > P3 > JAVBMO01. Next base: position 4,128 of record JAVBMO010000167.1, read on the forward strand.
ACACAGTTCCATCAATCAAAGTTCCTTTGTAGTGAACTTTTACATTGTCGCTGGCAAGTGGTTTTGCACCGGTTCCCAAGGTAATTACTTTGTATTGCAAACCGCTGTTGGTAGTAACCACGCCGGATTGTTTTTTGTTCTTTTCAAGAAATTCTTGTCCTGTTTTTTTATTTCCTTCAGATTCTTTGGCAGCTTGTTGCATTTGCCAGTTTTGAAGGAATTGAATTCTTTCTGCTTGTGAAAAAACAGGCTCTTTTCCGCCATAGCTATCTTGCAGGCCTTGAAAGAAAATGTTTAAATCTATATCGAATTTCGACTCTTTTAAAGATTGTCCTATTTCGCTACCCAACATGAAGCTGGCAGTATCTTTAGTTGTCTTTAAATCTTTTTGACTTTGAATTTTGGTGTTATTCATACCGGTTTTTGTTTTTTGTGAAAAACCCAACAAGGGCAATAAAATAATACTTGCTAAAATTAATTTTCTTTTCATAATGATTGATTTATACATAAAAAGGGATTCGCATGTGAATCCCTTTCAATAAATATTTACACAAACATGCTTGTAATATAATCTTTGAATAAAAGTGATTTATGAATCATTCATTTTCAACTTTCACTCTCAATTTTCAATTATTTGTAAACTTCCATTTTTACTTCACCAGAAATTACAGAAAGCCCATTCATTGCCAATGCTTTCATTTCGTCTTCGCCGGGATAAACAAAAACAGGAGCAATAAATTCAACATGGCTTTTGATGAAATCGTCGAAATATTTGCTGTGGGCAATTCCACCCGTTAAAAGAATGGCATCTACATTTCCTTTCAATACGGCAGCAGCAGCGCCGATTTCTTTTGCTACCTGATATGCCATAGCATCTTGAATTAAAGCAGCTTTTTCGTCGCCGGCTTCTGCTTGTTTTTGAACAGCATAAGCATCGTTAGAACCTAAATAAGCTACATAGCCACCTTTTCCGGTAATCATTTTTTGAACTTCTGTTAAAGTGTATTTTCCACTGAAACAAATTTTTGCAAATTCGCCCATGGGCAAAGATCCTGAACGTTCAGGTGAAAAAGGGCCGTCGCCATCCAAAGCTTGGTTCACATCAATTACTTTTCCCTTGCAGTGGGCGCCAACACTGATACCACCACCCAAATGAGCTACGATAATATTCATATCCTCGTAGTTCTTATTGTTGTTTTTAGCGTGTGTACGTGCAATGGCTTTTTGGTTCAAGGCATGGAAAACAGATTTTTTTTCAATCAAAGGGTGCCCACTCACTCTTGCCAAAGGTTGCAATTCATCAACCACTACAGGGTCTGCAATTACAGCTTTTGCACCGGTAACTGATTTTGCCAAATCGTTGGCAATCAATCCGCCTAAGTTAGAAGCATGTTCGCCGGAATATCCTATTTTTAAATCATGTACCATGGCGTCATTTACTTCGTAAACACCTGATGCAATCGGTTTTACCAATCCACCACGACCAACAATGATTTTTACTTCATTTATATCAAATCCTGCATCTTTTACTTCATTCAAAATAATATTTTTGCGAAACTCATATTGATCTACGATGTTTGCAAAGCCACTCAACTCTTCGGATGTGTGCTTAATATTTTTTAAAAAAACTTCTTTATTGCCATCATAAATGGCTATTTTTGTTGAGGTAGAGCCAGGATTAATGGCTAAAATCATTTCTTTACAATTCATAATTTTAAGATTTTTTAAAGGTACAAAGTTACAAAACTTTCTCTATAATTCTATAATTTTGAAAAGCAAACTACGTTTTATTCGATAATTTGAAAGAAAAATAGTCTATAAATTGTTTTTTTTCGTATTTTTGGCTTTTAAAATCCTGCATAGATAAAACTTTTATTAATCTATTTTATCTATCCTTATTTTGACTATATTTTCTTAAACTTGTAAATATTGCTATTAATTATGTCTTTGAAAAAGAATCTACTACCGCTATTTTTTATTTTATTTGTATTTTGCTTTACCACTGTCCAAGGACAGGTAAAAGACGAAGAATATATTTTTGGATACTACGAAAAAAACTATGATAGCCTGCTTTCTCAGATGATGAATACCAAAAGGATTAATGCACGCCAAAAAGGCCAAGTGCAAATATCTTCGACATATTATACCACTTCTGCTGAAAACATTCCCGATTCAGTTTTTATAAAACGCCTGAAAACCATTCCGACCATTATTCCTCTGACTTACAATGCAAAAGTACGTGGATTTATAGAAATGTATATCAACCGTTACAAACGGACGACCAATATGATGCTGGCTTTGTCAGAATATTATTTCCCTATTTTTGAGAAAATTTTAGACGAAGTGGGTGTCCCCGATGAACTTAAAAACCTGGCTATCATTGAATCCGCATTGAATCCGGTGGCGGTTTCGCGCGCAGGGGCATGCGGTTTATGGCAGTTTATGTATGGAACAGGAAAAGTTTATGGATTGGAAATTAATTCTTTGGTTGACGAAAGGCGCGATCCTATAAAATCCACCTATGCTGCTGCAACCTATTTAAGAGATTTGTACAAAATTTATGGCGATTGGAATTTGGCCATTGCATCCTACAATTGTGGACCGGGAAATGTAAACAAAGCCATCCGCAGAGCAAATGTAAATGGAAAAGCCGGATTTTGGGAAATTTACAACTATCTGCCGGCTGAAACTCGCGGATATGTTCCGGCTTTTATTGCGGCTACTTATATTATGAATTATTACAAGGCACATGGAATTTCGACAGCTTCGGTGGAACCACCTGTTGTTACTGATACAGTAGGTATAATAGACAATATCCATTTCGACCAACTTTCGAATGTGTTGGGTATTGAGATAGAACAGCTTCGTGTTTTAAATCCACAATACAAAAGCGATGTAATTCCCGGAAAAGGAAATAACAGCTATTACTTGAAATTACCACAGATCTACATCTCAAAATTTATTACTTTTGAGGATTCTGTTTACAAATACAATAGAGACAATTATTTTAGGCCTACTGAAACAGGTTCTTTTGCAAGTACTAGTGGAAAAAATTTAGAAATAGCTTATCACACCGTAAAAAAAGGTGAAAACTGGGCAAGGATAGCCACAAAATATGGCGTTTCTGTCTCAGAATTAAAAGGTTGGAACAAGAAAAAGGCAAAATCTAAAAATTTGGCAGTAGGAACCCGATTGATTGTCTATAAAAATAATCCCCTTGCAGTAAAAACAACGACAAAGGCCAGCAATGATGGAGATAATAAAGCTGCAACCACTGCGGCTTCTCAAAAAGTTTATCATACGGTAAGAAAGGGCGATACATTTTCAGAAATTGCAGATAAATACAATACAACAACGAAAAACCTATATAATTTGAACAATCTTAATAAAAACTATGTTTTGAAAATAGGTCAAAAAATACGGGTAAAATAGTTGTTTTGATTGACGAATGTGAATAGTTATTTTTCAAAACATTCTCAATTTTCCATTCTCAATTAGATTTCCATGTCTCAAGATTATATAAGCAGCCTTCTTGATGAAAGTCTGCAACCGAAATTAAAAATTCAACTACAAACCCTTCCCGATGCTCCCGGCGTTTACCAATATTTTGATAAGGAAGGGCATATTTTGTATGTCGGAAAAGCCAAAAGCCTTAAATGGCGTGTGCTATCCTATTTCAGGCAAGACAAAATACTTTCAGCGAAAATCAAATTACTGGTAAAGAAAATTCATACCATCCGCTATACGGTAATGGGCAATGAAATGGAAGCCTTATTACTGGAGAACAACCTGATAAAAGAATTTCAACCCAAATATAACAGTTTACTCAAAGATGATAAAACCTATCCCTGGGTTTGCATAACCAAAGAGGAATTTCCAAAAATTTTTGTTACACGAAAAATGATCAAAGATGGTTCCTCTTATTATGGGCCTTTTCCTTCGGGAAAAACACTGAAAGACATAATGGATTTGTTGCGAAGTGTTTTCCGTTACAGAAATTGTAGCTTAAAGCTAAACCGGGAAGATATTGCCAAAGGAAAATTCAAATCGTGTATTTCTTACCAGTTAAAGCTTTGCAATGCGCCTTGCGAAGGGTTGGAAAGTATGGAAGGCTATCAAAAAACTTTTGCCGATATTCGGAAAGTTTTTGATGGCGATTTTTCGGAAATCATTGACAACCTGAAAAAAGAAATGTTTGCCTATGCCAAACGATTGGAATTTGAAAAAGCCGACGAAATCAAAAAAAGGATTTTTCTGTTGGAACAACACAAAAGCCGGTCAATGATTGTGGGAATCCATGTGGCCGATGTGGATGTTTTTGGCGTGCATTCCGATGAAAAAGCTTTGTATTTAAATATGTTGCGGGTAAAAAACGGAAGTATCATACAATCATTTAGTACGCACATACAAAGAAAATTGGAAGAAACCGATGCCGAACTTTTGGCTTTTTCTGTATATGAACTTCATGAACGCTTTAAAAGTACTGCCCGGAAAATCATTGTCCCTTTTCCTGTTGATTTACCGGAAAGCTATATAAAACAAAGCATTCCGACAAAGGGCGATGAAAAGAAACTTCTAGAACTATCGCAAAAAAATGCTTTCTTTTACACCAAGGAAAGGCAAAAACAGCAAAGCCTGATTGACCCCGAAAAAAATAATCTCCGCCTTTTGGAAACCATTCAAAAAGATTTGAATTTGAATTCATTGCCAATACAAATAGAATGTTTCGACAATTCCAACATACAAGGCAATTATCCTGTAGCGGCAATGGTCTGTTTTAAAAACGGTAAGCCTGCAAAAAGAGAGTACCGGCATTTTATCATACGCAGTGTGGTGGGGCCGAATGATTTTGCCTCTATGGAAGAGGTGGTTTATCGCCGATATAAGCGCCTTTTGGAAGAACAAAAACCTCTACCACAACTGATCGTTATCGACGGGGGAAAAGGACAGCTTTCCTCAGCTGTAAAAAGCCTGAAAAAATTAGGTTTATATCCCAAAATAGCCATTATTGGTATTGCCAAACGATTGGAAGAAATTTTTTACCCCGAAGACAATATTCCTTTACTTTTAGACAAACGTTCACCAACACTCAAAGTTATTCAACAGTTGCGCGACGAAGCACACCGCTTCGGCATTACGCATCATAGAAAAAAACGAAGCAAGGAAACCTTCTATTCGGAACTTTCCCATATAGACGGCATTGGGACCAAAACCACCCAAGACCTTCTTCTGAAATATTCCTCTGTAAGAAATATCAAAAATCTTTCATTGGCAGAATTATCCGATGCCATAGGGAAGCACAGGGCCGAAAAAGTCTATGAATATTTTCACAGAGAAGACCCTTTCGAATATTAGATTTTCAAAAAAATGAGTACATTTGTATTTCTTCACTTTAAAAATAATATGATATGGACACAACAGAACAAGTTTTGGAAGTAATGAAAAAAGCCGGACAACCTTTGAACGCCGGGAAAATAGCAGAATTAAGCGGTTTAGACCGTAAAGAAGTGGACAAAGCCATGAAAAAGCTGAAAACCGAAGGCAAAATCGTTTCCCCGAAAATGTGTTTTTGGCAACCGGCATAATATTTAAACTAAATTTAGAAATCATAATGAGCGAAGTTACAAAATGTCCACTGTGTGGATTGGAAAATATTTATTTTGACGGTTCAATGTATGTTTGTCCCGATTGCAGCCACGAATGGGTGGAAGGCGAAGAAGCGGAAGATACCTT
>JAVBMO010000002.1:0-5915 GCA_031552355.1 Bacteroidales bacterium
GGAAGAATGGTATGGCGTGCTTTATCTTTTTCCATTTCTTCAACCAGTTTTTGATACAATGCTTTCCGGTTTTCGGCCAAATGCATGTCGATGAAATCAATGACAATGATTCCGCCCATATCGCGCAATCGCAATTGACGTGCAATTTCCACAGCCGCCCCAAGGTTTACCATTGATGCGTTGCCTTCTTGGTCTTGATCCGATTTTGCCAAATGTCCGCTGTTCACATCGATAACATGCAGGGCTTCGGTATGTTCAATAACCAGATAGATTCCGCTACGGATGGTTACCACTTTGCCAAAAGAATTTTTTATTTGCTTGGTTACGCCAAAGTGGTCAAAAATGGGTTCCGGCTGCTTATAAAGTTTCACAATATCAACTTTATTCGGAGCAATGGCTTGCAAATAATGTTTTGCTTCCTCGTAAATTTCCTGGGAATTTACGTAGATATTTGAAAAGTCATTGTTTAAGATGTCTCTAAGCAAAGCTGATGTTTTATCAAGCTCGGAAACAATTTTTTGTGGGGGTATTGCTTTAGGAAGTTTGGCAACAAGTTGTTCCCATTTTTCAATCAGGGAACGTAAATCGCTGTCTAATTCCGCAACACTTTTCCCTTCTGCCACTGTCCGTATAATGACGCCAAAATTATGCGGACGAATACTTTGTATAAGCCTTTTCAGGCGGTTTCTCTCGTCAGCGGATTTTATTTTTTGTGAAATGGAAATCTTATTTGAAAAAGGTAATAATACCAAAAATCTTCCTGCAAAAGAAATTTCTGACGAAACTTTTGGCCCTTTTGAAGAAATGGGTTCTTTGGCAATTTGTACCAAAATTTTTTGGTTGGCTTTTAAAACTGAAGATATTTTTCCAACCTTTTCTATTTCAGGTTCCAGTTCAAAATTGTCTAAGGAAAGGCTTTCAGGCTTGTCGTTGTTAGCGTTGGCAACAAATTTGGCAACAGAATTGTATTGTTGTCCCAAGTCTAAATAATGCAAAAAAGCGTCTTTTTCGAATCCCACATCAACAAATGCAGCATTCAGTCCGGACATGATTTTTTTTACTTTCCCGACATAAATATCACCCACACTGTGTTGGGTGTTGGTTTTCTCCTTATGTAATTCTACCAGAAGCTTGTCTTCCAGCAATGCAATATCAACTCCCGAAGCTTTCGAATCAATAATTAAATCCTTGTTCACAACTATAATATCGGAGTTATTTGTTTTTACTAATAAATTCTTTTTAAAGAACTTATACTTATTTTTCAAAATAAAAACTGCTGTTGGCAGTTTAAAACAAAATTACACAACGGCTATCAGAAGGCGTTGTGTAATTTTAGTACATTGACATCATTAAAGAAATAATATCAAACTATTTCTTTTTATGTCTGTTTTTGCGCAAACGTTTTTTACGTTTGTGGGTTGCAATTTTATGTCTTTTTCTTTTTTTTCCGCTTGGCATAACGTTTATGTTTAAAAATTATTTAACTCTGTTTTTTACTTCTGACACAAACGTTTTGGCAGGTTTAAATGCCGGAATGTTGTGAGCCGGAATAATAATGGTGGTGTTTTTAGAAATGTTTCTTCCTGTTTTTTCCGCTCTTTTCTTCACAATAAAGCTTCCGAAACCACGAAGATAAACATTGTCACCTTTGGCCAAAGAATCTTTAACAATATCCATGAAAGATTCAACAGTGTTTAAAATTGCTTGTTTTTCAATACCTGTTTTGTTAGCAATTTCTGTTACAACTTCTGCTTTTGTCATTTTTCTTTTTATTTTAGGGTTTAGTATTTTATTTGATTTTCAAAAAATTCATTTTGGTCTGCAAAGGTAATATATTTTTTTGAATTGTAGATGTTTTTTATCAAGATTTTCAAAACATTATGCAGAAAAGCTCTCTTTTTTTCAACAAAACCAAAAGGTTTAAGACTAAATAGATTTGTTCAAAAAGAGGTTTTTACATTAAAAAAGCCTTTCTTCACCGAAGTGAAAAAAGGCTGAGCCAACTATCCTGTTGCTTTTTTGCCCTTACAACTTTTTCTTTTTGGCTTCGTCAATAAGTTTGTCGCCTTGCTGTTCAGCTTGTTTCACCAAATTATTGGCTTGATTTGTAGCCTCCGCATTTGCCTTATCTATTTTCTTTTGAGCTTCTTTTTTCAGTTCTTCCGCCGCTTTTTTTGCAGCCACTTTTGCCAAAGGATTACTGGCTTTATTTACCAAATCTTGAGCTTGTTTGTCGGCTTCGTCCATAAGTCTTTGTCCGGCAGCATTGGCTTGATTGATAATATTATTGGCTTGTTTTTGGGCTTCGGCAACCAAACGTTCTTTTTGTTTTTGAGCTTCGGCAATGGCTTTGTCCAATTGCTCATTTACCATGGCTTTCCCCTCTTCTATTTTGGCTTTGGCTATGTCTTTCATTTCATTTTTCATATCCGAAGCGCCGACTTTTATTTTCGGGCTGGAAACCGTTCCCCCAATCAAAATATCGAATTTAATATTTTCGGGAAGTTGCACATTGGCTTTTCCGGTAAGGGAATTCACAAAATTATTGGCGTCGCTGCCCAATTCGGCACGGGGGACATTCATTTTCATCACATAATCCAAACTTTGGTCTAATCCCATGCTACCCGAAACACTGCTGGTAATTTTATCAACTTTAATGTCGAAAGGTTGTGTGCTTACCCTGCCGTCTTTTACTTCAAATTTTACATTTACATTATTCAATGTCATGCTTTTTAATTTGTTCAATTTGGCTGCTTCTGCAATTTTTTTAAGAGCCTCAACATTCGACAGCCCGATGCTGCCGGTTTGCAAACCGCCTTTGGCTTGAATGCTTTGTAAGACCGGCGAAAGGGTTTTGTCCAATTCGGTATTCAACTGCATTTGAAGAGAAACTTTTCCCACAGCATGCTCAGCAATCGGCATCAATTGTTTTATGGTGTTGAATGTTTTGAATGCCGAAGGGATGTCCAAATCTTTTACCGACAAATTCAAATCTGCCATAGGTTTGGTCAAATCTGCCGAAGAATAGTAGCCCGAAACATTTACATTGGAACCCAAAGTATTCAGGCTTAATCCTTTTAAGTTCAGCTTTTTCTCTTTTACTTCAATATTTCCTTTGATATTGTTCAATTCAATATTATCGTAAATAAGTTTCGCGAAAGCAGCCGTTAAATTGAAATCCACATTGCCGGGAACATCAATTACAGAGGGTTCTGCAGAAGCTGTAGCCGGTGCAGTTTCAGGCTCTGTTGCAGACGACATAATATCCGACAAAGTGAAATAGTTCGATTGAACGTTCAACTGTCCTTTAATGGTTTCGTCTTTGAAAACATAGCCCAAATAATTTTGGATTTTACCCGAAGCTGTTACGTCGCTTTGGCCAGTTTTCATCGCAAAGGAAGATAGGCTTAAGTATTGCGAAGTAAATTCCAGATTGGCAAAAGCAATATTCAACGGATGAGGAAAATCTTCGGATTTGTATTTAATATTTTGAAGATTTAAGAATCCTAAAGCTTTAAAATCCTGATATTGTTCTTTTTCAACCGAAGAAAGGCGCCCCTGCAACGAAACGTCTGCTTTCAGCAAACCGGTAAGTTCTTCTTCCAAAGGATAAAAATCTTTTACGGCCGACAAATTGAGAGTTCCTTTGGCATTTACATTAATGTCAGGGTCGGAAATAGGCGTTTTTACCAAAGCCGACAAATCAAATGGATTTTCGGCCATTTGGAAATGGAATTTTGAAAGGTTAATCACTGTATTGTCCAAAATTCCACCTTGGCTGGCAACATTCAACAAGATTTGAATATTGGTAACCGCTTTTGGCAAAGCCGGATAGCGGAACGAAGCATCCGAGACTTTCAAATCCAATCCGAAGGCTGGATATTCTTCACCTTTCATTTTTCCTTTGGCAAAAGCTGAAAGAGCCAATTTCCCTTCGGTTTTAATGGTTTCAAAATCTTTCATATAAAGTGCAGGAATCAACGACAACAAATCTTTGAATTGCACTTCGGGCGCCGAAATTTTAATATCCATATCGATGGTTGAAGAATCGGGCAAAGCCACCCAACCGTCGAGGTTCAGCAAAATTTTATTTAATTGGAATTCTGTTTTTCCCAAAGTGTATTTGGAATTTTTCAAATCGGCATCAATATCCGATTTCAGGCGCACTTGTGCTTTTTTCAACAGCAGGCTTCCGGCATCTGCATAGGAAATAGAATCAATGGTTGAAAGCAGTTTCAAGGTGGTTTGGTCTTGGGTCATATTTCCCGAAAGCAGGAAATTGAAATTTTCAACTTTGGCAAAACTTCTTGTACTGTCGTCGCGATAAAGGATATTGGCATTTTTTATTTCCAATTTTTTCAACGACAATTTGAATTGGGTTTCGGTGGTGTCTTCCACTTCTGTGGAATCAGGAAAAGTGATGTCCATATTGGATTTTCCACTTTCCAGCTTAATCAAAGTTATGCGAGGTTCTTTCACCAAAACTTTGTTGATTTTATAACCTTCGTCGCCAAAAATGCTCATAATGTCCACCACAACATTAATTTTGGAAACATACGCCAACGTGTCTTTTGCGAACTCTTCTTTTCCCACAACACTGATTTCATCGAGAGTTACCGACACATTGGGGAAATTTTTGATAAGGCTGAGGCTCAAATCATCGAAATTTACCGTGGCATTTATCGATTTATTGATTTCTGTTTTGGCAATGTTCAGAATTTTCCCTTTGAAGAAAAAGGGCAACACAAGGAGCAAAACAAGTAAGGATCCAAGTGTAATTCCTGTAATTTTCAAGGCTTTTTTTACGGGCTTCTTCATATAAATAAATGTTTTATAGATTGTTTTTCTTTATTTCTCGAAACCATTCTTCCTGTTCGGCAATAGAATAGTTTGCTAATTTTTCAAAAATTTCATCTACCGTGTTTGCTGTAAGCAACATGGACTTGTGAAGTGGGTTCAGAAAACCATCTTCTTCCATGCGGTTCAATTGTTCAATCAGTGCATTGTAAAACCCATTGACATTGGCAATAACAACAGGTTTGTGGTGTAATCCGAGTTGAGAAAAGGCCAAGGCTTCAAAAAGTTCATCCAACGTACCAAAACCTCCGGGCAAAACAACAAAAGCATCGGAAATGTCAAATATTTTTATTTTCCGTTCACCCATAGAGGAGACAAAAATTGTTGCAAAAAGTGCTTTGTTGCCGATAACTTTTTCAGAAAAAAAATCGGGAATAACACCGATAACTTTTCCGTTTGCCTGCAAAGCAGCTTCAGAAACCACATCCATAAGGCCTAAGCAGCCTCCGCCATAAACCAAACAATGGCCTTTTTCTGCAAGGGTTTTCCCCAACAGACGGGAAAAATCCTCGTAAAGAGGCTTGTTTCCTTTGGATGAAGCACAGAAGACAGCAATATTTTTCATTTTTTGCTTACAAAAATACTTCTTTTTTCAACAAAATTAGGTTCTATTTCAAAATTAATACATTAATATTATGCATTTATGTTGTTGCGATGAGTTTAGTCCGGCAGGACTTGACTTTCATAACCGCAGGTCAACGACCTGTGTTTTAACCATATCTATAACCATCTGCCTGAAAGACAGGATTTATTTCCCAATTCAGTCCTACCTTTTAGGCAGCATTCGCGTTGTATCTATTTTCCACAGGCTGCGCTACGCTTACCTATGGTTATGAAGATTTGGCTTTTCAAGCCTTTTTCTTCAACTATGTGATCTGGATGCATAGTATCAGTTAATAAACAAAGGATTTTACTAAAAACCTGAGTTCGATATAAAAAGCATTAATAAAGAGCAAGTTGATTGGATATAGGATCAAAATCGACTTTGATGGCAGGTTTTTTAGGGAAGAAACTATAGGCAGCCAATCCTGCCAAAAGATTAGTAAAAAAGTTAGTCA
>JAVBMO010000188.1:0-10118 GCA_031552355.1 Bacteroidales bacterium
GAGGTTTTATCGGTTATATTCCAGCCTACTAAACCGTGTTGTCTATTCAATTTTATTGCTTGGGTTGGGGCATCTACCATTCCATATATCCATAATACAACATCTGTTAGTATGCAGATGGCAGCAATTGAAGTTTTGACACTTTTAGAGGAATAGCTATGGGTTTCTGATGCACTGGCAATCAAGAATCCTGCAGCGAAACTACTTGTTATGCTAAATGTTATCATAAGGCCACCCTTTAAATTCTCATTGTTATATAGCTGTCCTGCACCCGGTATTAAAAAAGAAAGAAAACAAGCCAAAGCAGGATTTCTTTCTTTATAAAATTCGGCACTTTCATTTGAATATGCAGTATCTGTGATTTCCTCACTTTCTTTTTCCAGTTTTTTAACTTCATCGGCAGGAAATACAAAAATGCTTCCATCTGCAGTCTGTATTTTTACATTTTTATCAGAAATAAACGAAACAATATTTCCTTTTATAACACTTCCATTTTTCAAGTAAAGGATATCCTTTGACGATTTATTTGTCTGCGCTTGCAAGTTTTGGACAAATATGACGAACAAAGCAATTAAAAAAACTTTACAAATTCTCATATCAATTCAACGGTTGGTTACAAAAATCGAAATAATTCCTTCCCCATTGTTTTTTCGCAGTAATGGCATTGTAATTTCAGTTCTTCGCCTTTTTCTATTACTGTAAACTTGGTTTCAATAGGTTCGTGGTTGGTAATACAATTCGGATTGAAACATTTCAGAATTTTTTGGATTTTTTCGGGAATTTCTATGTTTAATTTTTCTACCACTTCAAAGTTTTTAATGACAATAAGTGTGGCTGCAGGCGCAATCAAAGCTATTTTATTAATATCTTCTTTTTCGAAAAATTTATTTTTTATTTTGATAATTCCTTTTTGTCCGAATTTTTTACTGCTTAAATAATTTCCGACAAGAACTTCGTCCGGATAAGTTTCCAAGTCCAAAAGTTTAATCACTTGAAAAACGGCATTTGTTGGGATATGATCTATCACAGTTCCGTTTTCAATAGCGGAAACTACCAATTCTTTTCTATTTTCTGATTTCATAATGCAAATTTCTTTTTTCGGAAAATTAATTTATTTAGCACCTAAAATAGCAGCCATCAAAGCTTGGCGGACATAAACGCCGTTCTGCGCTTGTTGAAAATAATACGCATAGGGTGTTTGGTCAACATCGGTGGCAATTTCATTGACGCGTGGAAGCGGATGCAGTATTCTCATGTTTTCTTTGCAGCCTTGAAGCGCTTTGGCTTTCAGGATATACGAGTTTTTTACCTTTTCAAATTCCAAAGGGTCGGAAAAACGTTCCCGTTGGATGCGGGTCATATATATAATGTCTGAATGCGGAATCACTTCATCCAATTCCGTATATTGATGGTAGTCAAGTTGAGCCTCTTTGATAGACCGTTTAACGGAACTGGGTAATTTCAATTCTATGGGAGAAACCAAATGAAACGTTGTTTTAAAATTGCACATGGCTTGAACCAAAGAATGCACAGTTCGTCCGTATTTTAAATCGCCGACAAAAGTGACGTTCAGATTGTCTAAAGTACCTTGGGTTTTCCGGATAGAAAATAAATCGAGCAAACATTGTGTTGGATGTTGGTTTGCGCCATCACCGGCATTGATTACGGGAACTTTAGACACTTCGCTTGCATAGCGCGAACTTCCTTCTTTGGGATTCCTCATTACGATAAGGTCTGCGTAACTGCTTACCATTTGAATGGTGTCGTGCAGGCTTTCGCCTTTCTGGACGCTGGTGGCGCCCGGGTCGCTAAAGCCGATAACCCGTGCACCTAACTGATTTGCTGCACTTTCAAAACTCAGGCGTGTCCGGGTCGATGGTTCAAAAAACAAACAAGCCACCACAAAATCGGATAAAATTTTTTGTTTGGGTTGCTCGGCAAATTCTTCTGCAAGATTTAAAATATGCAAATACTCTTCTTTTGAAAAGTCGTTGATAGAGATAAGGTTACGTCCTTTCATAGCTTTGTGCTTTTGAAATTATGATAAAAAAAAGAGCGACTTTAAAAGTCACTCTTTTAAAAAATATTACGAAAACAAAATCATGTTATAAATAGTCTTCATGGGTTTTGTGCATTACCTTGCAAAAGTACAAAAACAAATTTTAAAAATGAATTTTTCTGCAATTTTATTTTACCCCCAAAGCGTCTTTGGCCTTTTTAAAGTCGGGATTTACTTCCAATGTTCTTTTATAATCTTTTGCGGCCTCAGCTTTATTCCCCATTTTCTCATAAGCCAAAGCTCTGTTGTAGTAAGCCTCATAAAATTCCGGCGAAGCTTCTATGGCTCTGGTAAAATAAGCAGCCGCTTCTTTGGGTTTATCTTGAAAGACAAGGTAAATGTATCCTATGTTATGCAAACTGTTTGCATTTTCGGGCGACAAAGACAATATATTGTCATAAAGATCCAGGGCTTCATCAATTCGTCCATTGTCTTGATAATACATGGCTAATTGATACATAGCTATGATATTCTTAGGATTGATACGGATGGCTGTGGAAAAATATTCCTCGCAGAGTTTGTCATTTTTTGACGCGTAAAGATTTCCCAATTCTTCAAAAGCCATTTCGTATTCACTGTTCAATTCTATGGCTTTTTGGTAAGATTGCACTGCCGTCAGTGAGTCGCCGGTTTCTTTCGCGGTAAAACCTTTGATAAAGTAGGCAGTTGCATTGTTGGGATCTGTAGCAATAACCTTTTCTGTTTCTTCCAATGCTCTTTTGAAATCTTTCATCAACAATGATAATTCAGCAAGTTTCAGATGCCCTGAACTATTTTTTGGGTCCAGTTGCAAAACAGTTTCCAACGCCACTTTGGTTTCGTTCGCTTTTCCGCTTTTCAACAGAATATCCGCTTTCAGCAAATGGTAATTTGCATTTTGGGCATCTAAAGTGATGGCTTTGTTGCAATTGGACAAAGCTTCGGAAAGAATATCGTTTGACAGATAATATTGTGCTTTTTGATAATACAAATCTGCATTTTTTTCATTCCTTTTCAAAAGTTCATTCAAAACTTCCAAAGTGTCGCAACCTTCGGTAAGTTTGGTTTGACGTCCTTTTCCACAGGAAACAAATAGAAACAATAAAATCAAAAATGCAGCAAAAATAGTTCGTTTTGGGCAGGGAGAAATTATCAATTTATTCATTGTTAAAGTCGTAAAATAAAATTCAAAGTTACTAATTTTTGCACAATTCATGCCTTTAGAGACGTTTTTACTAAGAAATTATTGTCTAATTTTATAGATGTCAAATATTTTGTCTAACTTTGAAATAATATTTTGGCTTAATTGTCAATAAAATAAAATGTTGTTAGCATTTAAAAACCTAACGCAAATGGATATTTCAACAAATTATATGGGGCTTTCTTTGAGAAGCCCAATTATTGCAGGAAGTTGTGGGTTAACCAACTCTTTAGAGAATTTAAAAGCGCTTGAAAATGCTGGAGTTGGCGCCATTGTAATAAAATCGATTTTTGAAGAAGAAATTTCTTATGAAGTAAGCAAAATGAGTAAAACGGTGAGTGAATCCTCACAATATTATCAGGATGCTTATGACTATATAAAAAATTACACTACAGAAAATAGGCTGGAAAAATATTTGAATTTCATTAAGAAAGCAAAAAATGAATTAAAAACGCCCATTATTGCAAGTATTAATTGTGTTTCCTTTTCCGATTGGATTTCGTTCATTAAAAAAATCCAAGATGCCGGTGCCGATGCCATAGAGTTGAATATTTTTGAACTGCCGGCAAACGTAAATCTTTCTTATGAAGATGTAGAACGCCTGTTTTTCGATACAGTTGCTGCTATCCGCAAAACCATGGATATTCCGGTGGCTATTAAAACCGGCTGCTATTTCACAGATATGGCAAAATTTATGCAACGCCTTTCCTGGACAGGAATAAAAAGCTTGGTATTATTCAATCGTTTTTTCAATCCGGATATTGATATTGAAAATTTAACATATAAACCGGCAAAAATCTATAGCGATCCTTCAGAATTATCTCAAACTTTGCGCTGGACAGCCATTTTAAGTAAATTAATAAAATGTGATTTATCGGCAAGCACAGGTGTTAAAAATGGCGAAGATGTAGTTAAATTATTGCTGGCCGGCGCCCAAACCGTACAAGTGGCCTCTTGTCTTTATGAAAAGGGCTTGGATTACGTTAAAACCATGAACAGCGAGTTGATTGATTGGATGGAATCCAAAAACCTACAAAACATCAATTCTTTCAGAGGGAAAATGGCTCTGATTGGTTCCGAAAACCCTTCTGCAATTTTGAGAACCCAATTTATGAAACATTTTTCGGGAATTGAATGATAATTTTTTCATAAATACTTGCTTTTTTAAAAAAACACTATATCTTTGCAATAATTATTCCTTAAATTTAAGGAATTGGAGTTTCTCTCTCTAATACTAACCACTTAAAGCCTGAAAAAAATGGATGTGGAAAATGAAAAAACAGTAAGTTTCTTTAGATTCGAAGATCTTAGAATCTATCACAAAGCTATTGAATACAGCACAATGATCTGTAATAGTTTTGTCGGAATCGATACAGATGCGAAGAAAAAGCTGGTAAAAGAGTTCACCAAAACCTCTTTTGAAATCTCGTTGTACACCATTGAAGGAACAGCAAGAACAAAGAACCAGTTTGAAACCTGCCTGAAGCAAGCCAAAACGGCAGTACGGCAATGCGTATTCTACTCGGAAATGTCGCTTTTGCTTGGCATAATTGACAAAGACACCTACGATAAGTCCTATCAAACTTTAAAAGAATTAACCAAAATGTTGGGCGCTCTTATCATTTCTTTACAAAAAGGGCAACAAAGAAGAAACGGATATAATTCCGAAAACGAAGTTGAAAAGTCGTATAGTGATTTTACTTTAGATATTGAAAACGGTATGGATTTTTAATACATTTTTCACATCGAACTCAGGTTATCATATAGTATACTAAATGATAAAAATGAAAGAAAAATAGATAGAACTACTATTTTGTAACTACGGATCAGAAGGTTACAGGTTTGAATCCTGTCGGGGTCACAAAAAGCAGCTGAAATTTCTTTCAGCTGCTTTTTTTAGTTTACTCAACCCCATACTTCTTTGCCAGCTCATCCATAGGGATTTCTGCGGGATTTGGGAATTTGTTGTAGTGCCATTTTGCCAAAACCGTACCATTTTTCAAGAGGATAAGCCCCGGATTGGAGCGCATCATGGTTTTTATGGCTTTGTCGTCGGCGCCATAATATTCAATAAATTCAAATGAAGGGTCTTTTTGTTTGAATTGGTCAATATCTTCCTGTAGAGATGCTGTAAGGAAAACAACGGAAACATTTCCCTGCTGTGCTTTTTCAAGGAATGTTTTGAAGTTTTGAAGCCCCTTTTCATTTATTTTTGTCAAGTCGTAGGAAGTGACTATAAATTGAAAATCGGGATTGCCGATAATGGTTTGGGCATGGTCGTTTTTGTCGGCATCGAGCATGGAAAACCCTTTTACATTTTCGGATAATTGGTTGGGATCTACCACGCGGCTATCTTTAAATTCCCATGTATTTTGCCAAACCGTATCGTTGTAATATTCCATCAATTTGGCAGAGGGAAATTCCATCTCTTCACCGGTTTGTTTGTTTTTGTAAGTAACAAAACTTTGTATTTCGCCACGTTCCTTGGGCATAATCTGTGCGCCGGTTTTCCAGGGGCGAAAGTCAATAACAGGCTCATTGTAAAAATTATATAAGCAAAAGCCAACCATTACCAATACACTGATTCCCAAAATCACCCAATCTTTTATTTTGGACGAAATCCATTTTTCTTTGCGGCTATCTTGATAAAAGAAAATAAACAGCGTTGGAACCAAAAGAATTACATTTTTCCAGAAAGTTTGCCAATTGGTCAACTTTACGGCATCGCCGAAACAACCGCAGTCGCTGACTTGGTTGGTAATTGCATCGGTAAAAGTGGTTATTAAAAAGAAACATATCATCAGCAACAATAACCATTTGGCAATTTTTTTGAACGAATTGGTCAAAATCAAAACGCCAACAGTAAATTCCAAAGTGCACAGAAAAACAGACAAAGCAAACGTCAACGGAATTGCCCATTCAAAACCGAAAACCTGCATATATTCTTCAATTTTGTAGGCCGTTCCCAAAGGATCCACGCCTTTCACAAAACCCGAAAACATAAACAGAATTCCAATTAAAATTCTGGAAACAAGAACCTTTTTGTAAGTATTGGTAATAAGCATAATTCCAATGGCAAATTCCACGACGCACAAAAACACAGACATGGCAACCGTCAAAGGTGGAACACCGATAGCTTTGGCCTGTAAAATGTGTTCGGAAAGAATGTTACCTAGCCCAAAAAGATTTACATAGGAAATGAATCCTAAGAAAATAAATAAAAGCCCTGCTAAAAATCTACTGATATTTCCAACTGTTTTCATATTTTACTTACTTTGATTATTTTAAATAGCATTTTTGTTTATCATTCTGTTTTTTGTCATATTGTATGTCGCCTGAAATAAGGGGAAGCGACAAATCATTCATCGTTCATAAATCATCATTTACCATTAACAATCTTCATCCATGCGAATCATGGAAAATACGGCATAGTTCAAAATGTCGTAATAATTGGCGTCGGGTCCTTCCGAAGCGATGGTCTTGCCGTTGTTGTCTTCAATTTGTTTCAGGCGAAGAATTTTGGTCAAAATCAAATCCACCATAGACGAAATTCTGAGGTTGCGCCATGCTTCTCCGTAATCCGAATTTTTCTTTTTCATGAGTTCGTGGGCAGAGGAAGTGTATTTGTCATACAGTTCCAAACATTTTTCGGGCGACAAATTGGCGGCTTCGCCAAAGGATAATTCCAGTTGAATTAGCGCAATGACGGAATAGTTGATAATGCCTATAAATTCGGGAGTAATGCCTTCGTCCACTTCGTGCGAGCCTTTGATTTGTATATTCCTGATGCGGTTAGCCTTAATATAAATCTGGTCGGTAAGCGAAGTGGGGCGAAAAATCCTCCACGAAGCGCCATAGTCTTTCAATTTATCCGAAAAAACTTTCCGGCATTGGCTTATCACTTTATCATATTGCTGATTTGTATTCATAAATATTTGTATTCAAAATGAGGAATTATTTTGTAATTTTGTTGTCTCTAAATTTAAAAAATGAGATTAAAAACAAGTTGTAAAAGTACGATTTTTTCTTCAAACAGGCAGATTTGTTGTGGTGGAGAATTGCTAAACCTTTCGCAGCCAAAGGTTATGGGTATTCTGAATCTTACCACAGATTCGTTTTACGATGGTGGCAGATACCTCGAAAACAAACAAATTTTGTCGAGAGTGGAAAAACTTTTGCACGAAGGCGCTGCGATAATTGACATAGGGGCAGTGTCTACACGCCCGGGGGCGGAATTTATTCCTGTAGAGGAGGAAAAAAAGAAATTATTGCCTGTTATCAAGCTGATTAAGGATGCTTTTCCCAAAACCATTCTTTCCATTGATACTTGTTGGGCCCGGGTGGCCGAAGCCTGTGTTGAAGCCGGCGCCGATATAATCAACGACATTTCCGGCGGACAATTCGATGACAAAATGTTTGAAACCATTGCCCATTTGCAGGTTCCTTACGTGTTGATGCATACCCAGGGAAAACCCCACGAAATGCAGCAGCACCCCCATTATAAAGACATTATTGAGGATTTGACTTTGTTTTTTTCGGAACAGCTTCATAAATTGTATAAATTAGGCGCTAAAGACGTTATTTTAGACCCCGGATTCGGCTTTGGGAAAAACCTTTCACACAATTTTGAATTGTTGGATCGTTTGGGCGAATTGATACTGTATTTCAAAGAACCGTTTTTGGCAGGAATTTCGCGAAAATCGATGGTTTGTAAAACTTTGAAGGTAAATCCCGAAAAAGCTTTGAACGGTACAACGGCGCTCAATACCATTGCTTTGTTAAAAGGCGCTTCAATCCTTCGGGTACACGATGCGCAAGAAGCCCGGGAATGCGTGGAACTGGTGGCAGAATTAGGGAATTACGAATTATCAATTACGAATTAACATTCATCATTCATAACTCATCGTTAAAAAAACATTTTCAACTCTCAATTAAATGAAATATGATTCCATTTCTTGTTATTAGCGGATTGCCCAGCATACGACTGATCGATGTTGTCGATATTTTTTTGGTAGCTTTGTTGTTTTATCAGGTTTATCATTTGGTAAAAGGCACTAATGCCATGCGTATTTTTGTCGGGATTTTGATTTTCTATGTCCTTTGGAAATTGGTAAGCCTTTTGCAGTTGCGCCTGCTGAGCGAAATCCTAGGCGCGTTTATCAGTGTGGGAGTCATTTTGCTGGTGGTGGTCTTTCAGCCCGAAGTGCGGCGTTTTCTTTTGTTGGTTGGCACAAAAGGTTTATTTAAATACAGGTCGCGAAGGTTTTTGTTTTGGCGTTTCGATGGCTCGCAAGGTGAAGTTTTATCAATAGATCCCATTGTGCAGGCCTGCCGCAAAATGTCGGCATCTCTGACCGGCGCACTCATTGTCATAGGCAAAGAAAATGAATTGGACGCCATTGTCAATACCGGTGAGGTAATAGATGGCGTTATTTCCGATGCTTTGATAGAAAATATTTTTTATAAAAACACTCCTTTGCACGATGGAGCTGTCATTGTTGTAAATAACAAAATCAGGGCAGCGCGTTGTATTTTGCCCGTTTCGTCCAACCGCAACATCGCCCCTACTTTGGGGCTTCGCCACCGTTCGGCCATGGGAATTACCGAGCAAACCGACGCCGTGGTAGTCGTGGTTTCCGAACAAACCGGAAAAATTTCTTTTATCAAAGAAGGGTTTATTACGCCCAATGTTTCTCCTGCCGAATTGAAAAATATTTTGGAAGAAGAGTTTAATCAGAAATGCAGCGAAGAAAAGAAAAAGTAATTAAATTTGTTCAATAAGACAGTTTTGCACCCCGCAAGCCCCGTTCGACTGAGGCTGAAGGATGCGGTTTGTTGAGTTTTGGAAGAACCAAAGCTCGTCTATCCCAATAGGCTTTGCCTATTAAATAACTAAAAAAAGGAGCTTTTTAATTCAAAAATTTTGGGGACAATGCTTTGAAAGAAAATATGTAACTTTACCAGATCAAATTAAAGCAGATGAAATGAAGAAAATCAGCGTAATAACAGTACAAAATATCGACATATCCATTTCGACGGAAAATGATGTTGATTACATTTGTCTTACCGATATGGTAAAAGGCCAAGAAGGTGAAGACCATATCCGAAATTGGATGCGCAACCGCAACACGCTTGAATTTCTTGGTGCTTGGGAGATGTTGCACAACCCGATATTTAAAGGTGTCGAATTCGACACCTTTTTGCACGAGGCAGGAGCAAACCGTTTTAATATGACACCTCGCAAATGGATTGAAGCAACTGATGCTATTGGTATGATTTCCAAAGCAGGACGAAATGGCGGAACTTACGCCCATAAAGACATTGCTTTTGAATTCGGCTCATGGCTCAGTCCTGTATTTAAACTTTATTTGATTACCGAATATCAGCGGCTTAAAGAGACGGAAAACAATCCGATGCTCGGTGAATGGAATGTAAAACGAGTACTTAGCAAAGTTAATTACACGCTACACACAGACGCTGTCCGTGATTTTGTAATTCCAAAAATTGATGTCGAACGAGAAAAAGCGTACGCCTATGCAGACGAAGCCGATATGTTAAATCTAGCTTTATGGACTTGTACGGCAAAGTAATGGCGAGAGGCGAATCCCGAATACGCAAAAAAAGGTTTGAACATCAGAGATACTGCAAGTATTAACGAATTGGTTGTTTTGGCAAATCTCGA
The DNA here is from genome assembly GCA_031552355.1 of Bacteroidales bacterium. Lineage (GTDB taxonomy): Bacteria > Bacteroidota > Bacteroidia > Bacteroidales > P3 > JAVBMO01. The sequence goes on from JAVBMO010000188.1 coordinate 9,922, forward strand.
ATCATTTAATGCGGAACTTTTAAAACGTGGTATGGATAAATCTACGCGATACGCTTGTTTGCACGAAATGGCAGAGCGACAACTAACACGCCTGAATGCAATAGATGCCGAAAAGGGATTTAGAAAATTAGAGGTAAAAAGTATTGCAGCAAAGAAAAAATAGTAAAACAAGAAAAATCGATGATAGACAAAAATGC
>JAVBMO010000041.1:0-5388 GCA_031552355.1 Bacteroidales bacterium
GTTGACCATAACCGGCATTTTGTATGCAGTGGTTCCTTTGGGTTTAATCAATTGGATTCCTTTTATTTGGTCTTTTGAATACAATCCCATGAATGTGCTTTGCATTTTTATTTTGGTTTGGACAAACGACACTTTTGCCTACCTTACCGGCATGACCTTTGGAAAACATCGCCTTTTTGAACGCCATTCGCCTAAAAAAAGTTGGGAAGGCTTCATTGGAGGAATTATTTTCAGCATTTTAATGGCCTATGTTTTAGTTAGATTTTCATCAATTGATATTCCATTGCTTTGTTTGGTTTTAGCCGCATTGATTATTTCTATCATCGGCACTTTGGGCGATTTGGTAGAATCGATGTACAAACGAAGTTTGGATATTAAAGATTCCGGCAATATTATGCCAGGGCACGGGGGGGCTTTAGACCGTTTCGACAGTATTCTGATGGCGACTCCCTTTTTGTTTTTATTATTCGTTTTATTCAATATTTAAAAATCCGTTTCCATGCATATTCATAAAGAAGGTTTCGCATCCATTTTTATAGCTCTTTTAGCTTTTGCAATTGTTTTCTTAACCCTTTTTTTAGGAATTGATAGTTGGAATTACTGGCACTATCTTGGCATCTCTTTGCTTGCTATTATTACACTTTTTATTATTTCTTTTTTCAGAATTCCCAACAGAAATTTCACTTATGACGAAAATCAAATCATTTGTCCGGCAGATGGTACTGTAGTTGTGGTAGAAGAAGTTTTTGAACCTGAATTTTTGAAAGAAAACCGCAAACAAATTTCCATTTTCATGTCGCCGGCTAATGTACATGTAAACCGCTACAGTGTGAGCGGAACCGTCGTTTATCAAAAATACCACAAAGGCAAATATTTTATCGCATCCCATCCCAAATCTTCTACAGAAAACGAACGTACGACCGTAGTTGTCAGAACCGATAAAGGAATTGAAATTCTTTTCCGCCAAGTGGCCGGAGCTTTGGCTCGCCGCATTGTGTGTTACTCCAAGGAAGGGCAACAAGTGAAGCAGAACCAAGAGATGGGTTTCATTAAATTCGGTTCTCGCGTAGATATCTTTTTACCTCTTTCGGCAGAAATTCAAGTGAAAGTGGGCGACAAAGTAAAAAACGGCATTTCCTGTATCGCGAAAATAAGGTAAAAAGTTGTTAGATTTAAGTAGAGGGGAATTTATCCGAAATTCAGACCAGAGATTCACTTCAGTCAATTATACCTTATAAACAAGGAAGTATTACAAGAAAAATTGTAGTCATTAATAGAATTTGCAAATAGTTGCAATAGTCTTGACATTAATTCAAAATAAATCCTGTATTTCTTGGGTTTTATTTCAGCTTATTTAAGTTCTTTTTTGTATTTTTGGCAAATATATAAATAATTGAATTTAATATATTCACTTTAAAATCATAAGCCTATGAAAACAATTGACCAAACCAATTTTTCGGGAAAGAAAGTATTGGTGCGCGTGGACTTTAACGTTCCTTTGGATGCCAATAAAAATATAACTGACGACACCCGTATGCAAGAATCCTTGCCTACCATCAAGAAATTGATTAGCGACGGCGCTGCCGTTATCTTGATGTCGCATTTGGGACGTCCTAAAAAAGGCGGTTTCGAAGCAGAATTTTCTTTGGAACCTGTAGCCAAACATTTGTCTAAATTATTGGGAAAAGAAGTGTTGTTTACTCAAGAATTATTGGGCGACAAAGTAAAATCTATGGCCGCTTCCATGAAAAACGGCGACGTTTTCTTGTTGGAAAACATTCGATTCTATCCGGGCGAAACCAAAGGCGACGAAACTTTTGCTAAAGAATTATCCGTCTTGGGTGATGCTTATGTAAATGATGCCTTCGGCTCTGCACACCGCGAACATTCTTCAACAGCTACACTTGCCAAATTTTTCCCAACAGCCAAATATTTCGGCTATTTGATGGAAAACGAAGTCCGCAACTTGAAGAAATTATTGGAAAGCCCCGAAAAACCTTTCACAGCCATTATCGGTGGTTCCAAAGTTTCAAGCAAAATTGATATTATCGAAAACTTGATTCCAAAGGTTGATAACATTATTATTGGCGGTGGTATGATGTACACTTTTATCAAAGCTTTGGGTGGAAATATCGGAAATTCTCTTTGCGAAGACGATAAATTGGATTTGGCAAAGGAATTAATGGCAAAAATGGAAGCCAACAACACCAAATTATATTTGCCTAGCGATGCCTTGGCTGCCGACAAATTCGATAATAACGCCAATCGTCAGGAATTAGCTTCGAACCAAATTCCGGACGGCTGGATGGGGATGGATATTGGTGCCAAAAGTATTGAAGAATTTTCGAAAGTAATTCTGGGTTCCAAAACCATTTTGTGGAACGGACCTATGGGCGTTTTTGAAATGGAAAACTTCAAAAAAGGGACTTTCGGTATTGCCGACAGTGTGGTAGAAGCTACTGCCAAAGGCGCGTTCTCTGCTGTGGGTGGTGGCGATTCTGTGGCTGCCGTAAACCAAGCAGGCGTTTCCGATAAAATTTCTTTCGTTTCCACAGGCGGCGGCGCCATGTTGGAATATTTGGAAGGTAAAACTTTACCCGGAATCCAAGCTATTTTAGATTAGATTAAAGATAAAAAGGTTTTAGCATTGACAACTTTCTATAAGCTGTCAATGCTATTTCTTATAAAATCATTTTCAACTTTCCATTTTCAATTTTCAACTGTATGAATAAGATTATTTGTGTTACCGGCGCTACTTCAGGTATTGGAAAAGCTTCGGCTACTCTTTTTGCAAAACAGGGTTATCATTTGATTATTACCGGCCGTCGCAAAGATCGGCTTGAAGAATTGGCAAATGCACTGACAAAAGAATTTTCTGTAAAAGTATTGCCATTGGTTTTCGATGTAAGAAATAACGATGAAGTCGTGAAAGCTTTTAATTCTTTGCCCGAGGAATGGAAAAATATAGACATTTTATTAAATAATGCAGGATTGGCCGTTGGTTTGGGGACTATTCAGGAAGGCGTTTTGGAAGATTGGGAACGCATGATCGACACCAATGTCAAAGGATTGTTGTACGTTACTCGCACAGTGCTGCCCTGGATGACGGCTCGCCAAAAAGGGCATATCATCAATATCGGTTCCATAGCAGGAAAGGAAACCTATCTGAATGGGAATGTGTATTGCGCCACCAAACATGCGGTAGATTCTTTGAGCAAAGCCATACGCATGGATGCCGTGAACTATGGCATAAAAGTAACCCAAATTTGTCCGGGTGCTGTGGAAACGGAGTTCTCATTGGTTCGTTTCAAAGGCGACCAGGAGCGCGCCGACAACGTCTATAAAGGATTCAAGCCCTTGAGCCCGAAAGATATTGCCGACACCATTTACTATGTGGCCACACTTCCTGCCCATGTCAATATAAACGATTTAGTGATTATGCCTACTGCACAGGCTTCAGCTTCGGTATTTCATAAAGTATTATAAAAATTTGCAACTAATTTCTGCTTTATCCGGAAATTTATTTCTGAAAAGGAATTATTATGGCCAAGAAAAAACCTACAATAGACGAACATTGCCACGACAACGAGACATTTGATTCCGCTTTGAAAGTTCAAGGTGGGATTGCGCAACCTTCGAATGTAAACGAACATTTTCTTGCTGGGTACAAATCCATAAGCCGGAAAGAATTGTCTGTCGATGATTATGTAAACGGCATTCTTTCGGGCAACCGGATGATTTTGAGCCGTGCTATTACACTGGTCGAAAGTTCTTTGCAAAAGCATCAGCAAATTGCGCAGGAAATTATAGAACGCTGCCTGCCCTCTGCCGGAAAATCCATCCGCTTGGGAATTACAGGTGTTCCGGGCGCCGGGAAAAGTACCACTATCGAAGCTTTGGGAACTCACTTGACAGCAAAAGGGCATCAAGTAGCGGTTTTAGCCATTGACCCTAGCAGCGAGCGTTCCAAAGGTAGCATTTTGGGGGATAAAACCCGTATGGAAGAGCTTTCTGTAGATCCCAATGCTTTTATCCGCCCTTCACCTTCGGCTGGTTCTTTGGGAGGTGTGGCGCGTAAAACCCGCGAAATTATTATCCTTTGCGAAGCCGGTGGATTCGATGTAGTGATTGTGGAAACGGTGGGTGTGGGGCAATCGGAAGTGGCTGCTCATTCCATGGTCGATTTCTTTTTATTGTTGCAATTGGCCAATACCGGCGATGAATTGCAAGGTATCAAACGAGGCATTATGGAAATGGCCGACGGCATTGCCATCAATAAATCGGAAGGCGAAAACCGACAAAAATCGGAAATTGCCGCAGGACAATACCGCAATGCTTTGCATTTGTTTCCTTTGCCCGAATCGGGCTGGAGTCCTAAAGTTACACTTTGTTCCGCCTATACCAAAGATGGAATTGCCGAGATTTGGGACTTGGTTTTGAAATATGTTGATTTTACCAAAGAAAACGGCTTTTTCTACAAGAAACGCCGTGAACAAAATATCAGGGTTTTATCGGAAGATATTTCAGGCGAACTACAACGCAGTTTCTACCAAATGCCCGAAATCAAAGCACTTCTGCAAAAAGCCAAAGAGGATATTTTGAACGATAAACAAAGCCCATACATCGCTTCACAAAACCTACTGAATTATTATTTTGAAAAGTTGAAAAATAAATAGTATTTGAGGATTTAGAAATTAGCCAAGCGCCCATTATTGCGGATCCACATCAATAGCCAAGCGAATGGACGAATATTTCTTTTGAGAAAAGAATTTTCCTGTAATTTCTACCACCTTTTCTTTGACAGCAACAGGCGAAATGTCTTTTTCCATTTTCAGTAAAATATTGCTCAAATAATAATTCCTGATTCTAGCTATCGGCGGCGCTTCGGGACCTAAAATCCTTTCGCCGAAAACCAAACGCAATTCCTTTGCCAGTTCAAAAGATGATTTTTGCAAAAAATCTTCTTCCTTATGTCGCAAAGTCAATTTAATTAAACGATAGAACGGAGGATAGTGAAAAACTTTCCGTTCGGCAATTTGGCTTTTGTACATAGCCATATAATCATGGTCTATTACATTGCGGATTACTTCGTTATAAGGCATATAGGTTTGAATGATCACCTTGCCACGTTTTTGCTTGCGCCCTGCTCGGCCGCTCACCTGTGTCAATTGCTGAAAACTGCGTTCAAAGGAACGAAAATCGGGAAACATCAGCATATTGTCGGCATTGAGTACACCCACCACACTCACATTGTCGAAATGCAAGCCTTTGGTAACCATTTGTGTGCCTACTAAAATATCTATTTTCCGGTCTTCGAAATCGGAAATAATCTGCATATAGGCCTGTTTGGATCGTGTGGAATCCAAATCCATACGAGCAATATTAATT
>JAVBMO010000054.1:0-4663 GCA_031552355.1 Bacteroidales bacterium
CCACTGGAAATCAAAGCATCTAAAGCCGGCTCAAAATTTGTGCCTTCGCAATTTGCTCCCTTTTTAGCTGAAGGGATATTGAACCACAAATCTTTAGGACTGGTTTGGTTGCTTGTACTTGCCAATTGAGAATTACCCCAACCTTTTTCAATGGCGTTTAATGAAGTTTTCAAGTTATAACCTACCGCCCAAGCCACACAGGTTCCATATTGTCCTTGGTCGCCAATGGGAGGAAATTTATCGCTTAAATCCACTGAAGATTTTAACACCTGCTCATCATTATCAAATGGGGTAATGTCTTCAGGAATATTGTTCATATCTTCTTTTTCCTCAAGCCAACCGGTTCTTAATTCACTTAACAAAATATTGAATACTTCATTTAAATCATCTTTTGTACAACTTTGGATGATAATTGCTGAAAAAGGCAAAAGAAATAATAATGCTATTGCGCTTAATTTGAATTTTCGTTTCATGTATATTGATTATTTAATTGATTATTTTTTATTTCCAAAAAAAGTTTCTGTCAAAATTAAATCTTTTTCTGTGTCCACGCCATCGAAACGTGCAGTATTAAGGAAAAAAGTTTTTTCAAAATTACCTTTTGCATTGAATTTTGCATTTACAAATTCGGCTGTTTGAAAGAATTTTGAATTAGAAAAATTGGCTTCTTTCTCAAAAGTTACATAGTTGAAAAATGCCCTTTCATAAACTTCTATTAAATCGAGACCGGCACTCTGCTGGAAGGTTGCATTATTGAACGAAAGTTTACCTTTTACGGATATTTCCTGAAACGAAGCATTTTTATCAAAACGTGCATTGATAAAATACAAATTTCCTAAAACTGAACTGTAAATCATTGAAAAATCATCTTCTGCCTTTACTTCAGAAAAATAGCTATCTTTAGACCAAATGGCAATTCCATTGAAGCTGGTATTTTTTCTGAATATTGATTTGCTGAAATTCACACTTCCAAAAATCACAGCATTTTCAAAATTTACTTCGCCACGAAAATCGCAACCCACAAAGGATACATTGTTTTTGAAAACACTTGTAATGCCGAATTTTTCTTTTTGACCATTGGTGGTTACTTTTCCCATAAACACGCAATTGCTAAAGAAAATATTCGAAGTAATTTCTGTTTGTAAAGTATTGTTACTCATAAGAAAAGGTTCTTTTGCAGAAACAAAATCCAAATCATCCAAAATAATTTTATCTACAATTTGAACAGCTTCGCCTTTTTTCAACAACTTTAAAATTTCCGAAGCTTTTATTTCTTTTTTTTCGTTGCCGGAACACGAAAAACACAGAAAAACAGCAGTAATCAAAATACTAATTCGTGATAATTTCATAACTTTTCTTTAATATAAATATTTTGCAAAAGTACACATTATATAAAGACAGTTTTTAAATCAAAAAACAGTGGAATGAAAAATATTCTCACATATTATTTGCTAAAAAAAGAAAGTCCGGCTCAGGAAAAACCTTTGGGGCCGGACTTCTGAATCTTCTTTGTTTAAGAAGATATTAATACAAACGGTTAATTTTGAAACTCTTTCAACTGATTCATCAGTTTTTTGCGGCAGAAGAAAATTCTGCTTTTTACAGTTCCAATTGATATATCCATTTGTTCTGCAATTTCTTTGTACTTGTGGCCTTGCATTTGCATTTCGAAAGGGATGCGTTGTTCATCTTCCACATTATTAATGGCTTTGGTAATTTCTTTTACGGAAATTTCTGCTTCCGGCATTCCCAAATGACTGCTTCCGGCCGATGTGTTCAGGTAATATAAATCTTTCGAATTGTCTATAATTGTTCCGGCTTTTTGTGTACGGCGATAGTTGTTAATAAATGTATTTTTTAAAATGGTGTAAGTCCAAGCTTTTAAGTTGGTGTCTTCTTGAAATTTATCTTGGTTCAACAAAGCTTTTAATAAAGTATCTTGAACTAAATCCTTTGCATCTTCTCTATTTAGGGTTAAACTATATGCAAAATAGTTAAGTCCGTCTTGTATTCTTAACAAATGGCTGTTAAATTCTTGTGCAGTCATGGCTTTATATAGTTATTTGATTTAAAACTCTTGATTTGCCAAAGAGAAAATCAAATAGCGTGCCAAAAAAAATTGCAACGAAAAAAGTATTTCTTCACAAAATCACAAATACTATAACCCGCCTATGTTTGAGAGAAAAAATAATAAATTAACAGAGGCGTTTTACAAAAAATCGACCTCTTAATTGGATGTGTTTTGTGTTTTAGCCGCACCTTTCAGGAAATAATTCAAATCGGCGGTGAGGGTAATATAATTGGGCGATCCGGCAGAGTGATAGTTTCCACGCGAATAAGCGATGCTGAATTGTTTAATGCGCAAGCCCAGACCATAGGAAAATCCGGTCAAAGTAAATCCTTCGCCCACGCTCATTTCCTTGAAAGTTTTGTAGTTGTAACCCAATTGGATAAAGAAAGGTTTTGCCGGCGAAAATTCCACGCCCACAGCCACATGGCGGAACAAATTATCGGCAAAACGGGCAAAATCGGATTGTTTTTTCGGCTCTTCGCCTGTGAAGATATTGGTTTCGTCGGTTTCAAGCGGGTCGTCGTAAAGCAAATCCCATTTTTGCAAATTCGTTGCAAAAACCATCAAACGGAAAGGCGCTTTTTTCAACTTTTTAGAAAATCCCAATTCCAATTGAAATGGCAGGGCTTCATGTTCATTGTTAAAAGCAGTGATTTGCCCGCCAATATTTTTCGCCAAAAGCGAAACGTCTATCAAATATTTTTCGTTATGATAATTGGCTGCAACGTCCACAGCCAAAGCCAAAGCCGAATATGATTCGTATTGGGAAATAATGGGCTTTAAATTAGCGCCGATAGAAAAAGAAGAATCCAATTTTCGTCCCCAGCCTATAATAAACAGATAATCGGCTGCCGAAAAACTGCCCTGTTCCTGCTCATATTCGTCATAGGCCTGAAAATTGCCGTAGCTCATAAATTCAACGCTGGCGGCAAAAGTCCCTATTTTTTGAAAATCGCGTGCATAGGAAACCAAACCTCCATTTGCCGAAAATAGATTGATATAATTCAACGAAACCTGATTGTTGATGGAAGTATTTATCAAAGAAGGATTGCTGATAGCCAGATTGATATCCGAGGCGCCAAAAGGTGAAAAGTCGCTGCCCATAGCCGCAACCCTTGCCGAATTTTTTACATCAAGGATGGAATAGGCTGCTGTTCCTCCTTTTTGCGCAAAAGCCTGAGTTGAAAACAATATAACTATGAGATATATGAAACTTTTCTTCACAAAAAAATGTTTATTTGCAAAGGTAAACGTAAAATTTCTTTGCTTAGTGTATATTGAAAAGGAATTTATATCAATCAAAAGGGAAATAACTTATAATCAATGAAAAGGTTTTGTCAAAAGAATCTAAATCGTATACTTTCATCTACATTTATGCTGCATAGCTTGGTAATATCGCCCCTGTTGATGGCTAATTGCAGCAATCCGGTCGCCGAAACCGTCAAAACCAGTTCGCCGCCTCTCACATCGTCATAAGAAGTAAAAATCCGATCTATGGTATATCTGTTTACTGTTAATTCAAATTTTCTTCCGTTGCAGTATTTCGAAAATTCTTCGTCGGTAATGTTTAGGTAGGCATTTCCGTAACCATCAACATAAATCACATTGGCACGAAGTTCATCGCCGGAAAATGTAGGCAAAGGCCAGCTTCGTTGCAAAACGGAATCTTTTTCATAGCCAATTTCTTCCAACTTAAGGCCGGAAGCTAAGGCAATAGCCACTTTGCTAAAAACATCCAAACCTGCAAATGTATAAAAATTGGAATCCTGATGCATTTCTATTTTAATGATTTTTTCGGGTTTTTCCGGAAAAACCAAAGCAGGCAAACCATTGTCGGAACAGATATAATATTGCTGGTTGTGATACAAAACCACATGCGAATGCTCTGTTGTTTCAACAGAATCAATATCAATGATATGTATTGTGTTGGGTGGAAACTTTAAACAAGCATTTTTCACTACAAAGGCAGCCATACGAATATCGTTTCGCTTGATTTGGTGCGAAATATCAATCACTTGCAAAGACGGAATGGCCGAATAAAGCTTGGCTTTTACCATCCCTGCAAAAGGATCCTTTTCGCCCCAATCTGTAACCAATGTAATGAGTTGCTGCATTTGTTGCATTTTTTTTGCAAATTTACATGAGAATTTTTAATTATTTCATGTCTGTTGAATATTGTTTTTGAAAATTTTGAAATTGCTGATTTTAAGTTGAAAAATAGATCTGCACTGTTTTTTCGACTTATATTTCTTAATATTGCATTTTTAAAGGAACTATAAAACTAAACTCATCTTCATCATTTTCATGAAATTACGAATTATACTGTCGTGTTTACTTTGGGGTTCGGCATTTGCCGGAGCAAAAATTGGCTTTCAATATGCAGGCCCCATTTATTTGTCGGGCTTACGGTTTACCTTGGCCGGATTGATGTTGGTTCCTGTAATGTTTGTCAAAAAAGTGGATTTTAAAGGCAACCTGAAACATTGGCGTTTTATGTTTCTTTTTGCATTTGTACAAACTTTCCTGCAATACGGCCTTTTTTTTATGGGGCTCGACAAAGTTCCCGGATCCACTTCGGCCATTATTATCGGG
>JAVBMO010000035.1:0-21301 GCA_031552355.1 Bacteroidales bacterium
CTCTAATGAAGACATCCCTTTTTTCTTTGTACTTATCTTGAATGCTATGTGAAAAGCCAAATGCAATGGAAATTTACACTTATCAAACATAGTTCCTGCTGTCGAACTCTCATCATATTTACAACGAGTACACCGACGGGAGTAGGGCTTACTGCCTTTACAATAATTGGTATGTCCACATTTCTTGCAAACATAGCCTGCACTCCATTTGATTTCTGACAAGTACTGAAAGCAGGATTCATCATTATTAAACCTATCGTAAAACTTAATTGAATTCACTCCTATAAATTTATTTCTTGTAATCATGCCACAAAGATAGCATGTTAAAATAATTAGTGCGACCTAAGTGATTATACCAATCTTCTCATTTTCACATTCTGATTTTCGGCTGCTCCATTCTCAAAACCCAACTTTCAATTTTCAATTCATTATTGGAATGTTTTTTTTTGTAATTTTGTCAAGTTATGAAAGTAATTATAAATTCATTAAATAAAATAAAAAGAGTATGAAAGAAACACCATTTACACAGAAACACATAGCTTTAGGCGCTAAAATGGCGCCATTTGCAGGTTACAATATGCCTATCCAATACGAAGGTTTGGTGGCAGAACATTTGAATGTACGCCAAAATGTGGGCGTTTTCGATGTTTCCCACATGGGAGAATTTCGCGCCAAAGGCCCCAAAGCGTTGGAATTTATGCAAAAAGTAACCAGCAACGATGTGTCTGTGCTTACCGATGGAAAAGTTCAATATACTTGTTTGCCAAACGGCAAAGGCGGAATTGTGGACGATATGTTGGTTTATCGTGTAGGTGCTGAAGAATATTTTATGGTTCCCAATGCGGCCAATATTGAAAAAGACTGGAATTGGATGAGCGCCTATGCCAAAGAAATGGGTTTGGAATTGGGCAAAGATTTTGTAAACGAATCGGACGGTTGGGCACAATTGGCGGTTCAAGGCCCTAACGCTCTGAAAGCCATGCAGAAATTGACTTCTGAGCCTATCGAAAATATGGAATATTATACTTTCAAAATCATTGATTTTGCAGGAATAAAAAATGTAATATTCTCTATTACAGGTTATACTGGTGCAGGTGGTTGCGAAATTTATGTACCTACAGCCGATGCGGCAAAATTGTGGGACAAAGTTTTTGAAGCCGGTGCAGAGTTTGGCATAAAACCTGCTGGTTTAGGTTGTCGCGACACTTTGCGTTTGGAAATGGGATTCTGTTTGTACGGACATGAAATTACCGACGAAATTTCGCCAATTGAGGGTGGTTTGGCTTGGATTACCAAATTTGCCGAAGGCAAAAACTTCATCGACAGAGCATTTTTGGAAGAACAAAAAGCCAAAGGTGTTACTCGCAAAGTATGTGGGTTCGAAATGATTGACAGAGGTATTCCTCGTCAAGATTATGAAGTTACCGACGCAAACGGAACCGTGATAGGCAAAGTTTGTTCAGGAACTCAAGCTCCGTCTTTGAACAAAGCCATTGGAACTGCCCTCGTAAAAGCAGAATTTGCGAAAATAGGTTCCGAAATTTATATCAAGGTAAGAGACAAACTGTTGAAAGCCACTGTAGTGAAAATGCCTTTCTACAAAGGTTAATACAAAAAAGACAAGTAATTTTTAGTGATGAGTTGTGAATTATGAGAGATGAGTTTTTTAATTCAAAATTTAAAGAAATCTTGTCTGAATTTAAACCGATACTCAAAAATACAAAACAATGGAAAAAGGAATTTTAATAGGGAAAGCGTTTAAGGGTGCTTGGCAAAACATGAAGAAAAACTGGTTGGTCCTTGTAGGGCTTACCGTTGTCTTGCTTGCAGTGGTATTCCTGCTTCAATTTTTGTTTGGGGCAAACGTGAAAACCACTACCCGGTTTCCCGGAGATGGTTCCTACGATTTCTATGCGCAAACCATCTATGCCATGAAATCGCAGGCCCCCTTGAATATTCTGTCAACCCTTGTGGGAGTCGCCTTTTGGGTGATTTTTATTCCTGTTTTGTTGGATTGTGTAAGAGGAAAAGAGCCTGCTTTTAAATTTTCGCTAAGTAAATATTTAGGGCTGTTGCTTTTTTCGGTTCTTGCTACAATTCTTATTCTTTTGATATCCGGCATTTCGATTCTTTCTGCAATCTTAATTCTTTCGATACCAGGCATTTGGGCTCTTCCAGCACTTGGGCTGAGTTTCTTTACTTTCATTATAGCCATTCCGCTTTTCGTTTTCTTCATTTATATCATGCTTAGAATTATGTTTTATTCTTATATTTATCTTGATGAAGAAAAAAACATGAACCTGATTGATTCTATAAAAGAAAGTTGGCGATTGACTAAAGGAAACACATTAGATATCTTTATTTTCCTTTTGGCTTGTTGTGGATGCTTGTTGTTTGGGCTCTTGGCTTTGATTGTAGGTATTTTATGGGCAATGCCTTTGATTTACTTGGCTCAAGCCTATGTTTACCAGCAATTGTTGAATTTGGACAAAGCTCAAACAACAGAACCTTTGCAAACGGAAGAAATAGAAGAAATCATAGAAGCTTAATTTTTATGGAATTATAACAAAATATCCTGCCAAATCCAATAAATGGCAGGATATTTTGTTATTATAGAGAGCCTCACTTTTTGTTTTACATATTGATGAAAAAGATTTTTTTAGCCTTATTTTTGATTTTTGCAGCAAGTTTCGGTTTGTCGGCACAAATGCGCCAAGTGGACGAACAATTGGCCGCACAGTATTTTATGCAGGGCGAGTACGAAAAATCCGCCGAAATTTATGAGCGCCTGTTCGCACAATCGAATAGCGTGCTTTACTATGATTATTTGTTGCGCTGCTATGAAAACCTGAACGACCGAAAAAGCGCCGAAAAACTTATTCAAAAACAGCAAAAGGCCAATCCCGATGTATTGACTTATTATGTGGATTTGGGTTTGCTTTACAGCCGTGTGGGGGAAGATTCTAAAGCCCGCAAACAATACGAAAAGGCGCAGGATAAATTAGTTCCCAGCCATGCACAGGTTTTGGCTTTGGGGCAATATTTTTCTGAAAAAGGTTTGCCGGACCAAGCCATCACAACTTTTCAAAAGGGGCGCGAATTAATGAAAAATCCCTTGCTTTTTCTGACAGAACTGACGCCATTGTACGCCAAGAAAAATCTATACGACGTTTTGGCAAACGAATGGATGGATTATTTGCTTGTGGCGCCAAAAGATATTGAAAAAGTGCAAGTACAATTACAAAATGTTTTGTCATCAAACACTGATGGAACATTTGCCATGATTCTGAAAACTGCCATAGGGAAGAAGCTGCACAAATATCCCGATAACCTCACCTATGCTGACATGTTAATTTGGTTGGCTTTTCAGGAAAAAGATTTCGAATTTGCGTTCATTCAAGCCAAAGCCATCGATAAACGTTCTGCTGCCGATGCCGGAAGCCAAGTTTTCCGTGTGGCCATGGTTTCCGCTTCCAATGCCGATTACGACATTGCAGCCCAAGCCTACGACTATCTGATTAAAAAAGGGAAAGAAAATCCCTATTATATGGAGTGCCGCATTGGCTATTTGGATGTGGAATTTCAAAAGGCGACTTCGGGATTTTCCGTTTCTCATGATGAAATAAAAACTTTGAGCCAGCGCTACAAAGAAACTTTGGTGGAATTGGGGAAAAAGGAAGAAACCATTCCTTTGATGAAAAACTATGCAGTTTTGCTGGCCTTTTACGCCAACGATGTGCAGGGCGCAGCCGATATTTTGTACGAAGCCATAGAAATTCCTACGAAAAACAAAAGCTTGATTGCCGATTGTAAACTGACTTTGGGCGATATTTTGCTTTTTGCCGGCGATGTCTGGGAAGCCAGCCTGTTGTATTCGCAAGTGGAAAAAGCCTTTAGCAATGATCCTTTGGGCGCTTTGGCAAAATTTAGAAATGCAAAACTTTCCTATTATATTGGTGAATTTGAATGGTCGAAAGCCCAACTGAATGTATTGAGGGCTTCGACAACAAAACTGATTGCCAACGATGCCATGGAATTGTCTTTGCTGATTTCAGACAATATGGACGAAGACAGCACCTATTCTGCTTTGGAATACTATTCGCGTGCTGATTTGGCGTTCTACCGCAATCATTTCGACGAGGCGCTTTTATTGTTGGATTCTATTTCCACATTCCAATACAATAAAGCCATTTTGGATGAGGTGTTGATGAAGGAAGCGCAAATCCGTATGAAGCAAGGGCTTTATGCCAAAGCCGATACTTTATTAAATATTTTGATTACAGATTATTCAAGCGATATTTTGGCAGACGATGCCCTGTTTATGTTGGGCGAATTGTATGAAAAGAACTTCAAAAACCTTCCCAAGGCAAACGAATATTACGAAAAACTAATATTGGATTACTCTGCCAGTTTATACGTTACCGAAGCCCGCAAACGTTTGAAACGGAATAAGGAATTATTGAATTAATAGGGGTTCAATGAATAACGATTTGTGTTCTTTGCAACCTTTGCAGCAAGAATAAAATGTGAAGCCGTGAAAATAAAAATTACTATTTTTGCAAAAAAAACTATACACATTGATAAGCCAACTCAAATTTTTGAAAAGAATAGGAATAACCTGTTTCCTGTTTTTTTCAATCTTTCTGATTACTTCTTGTGGCGAGGAAATTGAGGAATTGTCGGGGAAAAAAGTTGTAAAAACTGAAAATATTTCGATTTTCAATAAAATAGTTGCAGAATCTTCATTTGCTATAGAATTTGTACAAGACAGCATTTATTTTATCGAGTTAATTACCGACGAACGTTACATAGATGCCATAAAATATTCCATCAAAAGCGAGACACTCATTCTGTCACATGGAATAAAAAATCCAATTGTTACCATTTTAGCTCGCGTGCATTCTCCTGTTTTGCAAAAAATAGAACTTTTGTCTTCTTCCTCATTTTTATCAAAAGAGTTACTAAAAGCGTCCACACTGGAAATAGAAACAGCTTCAAATGCCAAATGCACAGCCAAATTAGAGGTTGAAAAACTAAGTATTTCGGCATCTTCTTTTAGCGAATACAGTCTTTCAGGAAAAGTGCAATACTTGGATGTAAATATTAACGGAAATAGTTTTTTGAGCGCCTCTGTACTCTATGCCCAAAAATGTTGTATAACATGCAGTGGTAATTCCATTTCCTATTTGCATGTGAGAGATTCTTTGTTTATTAATGCTTCGGGTTACAGTCGCGTGCGTTACACAGGAACTCAAAATGTAAATATTTCGCAAACAGGTGCTTCCACTATTATAGAATATGGCGGATAATCCCGAAATGGGTTGTAAAATTTTTGAAAATGGCAAAAAAATACATTCAATTTCTGATTTTCAGTTTTGTTGTTTTTCTTTTTCCTACCTGCGAAAAAGATCCTGAATACTATAATGTTGGGCTTCCTACTTTTGAAAATAGCCTTTTGGTAGATACAAAGCCTTTGGACGAAAAAACAAAGAAAAATTTGGAAGGCATTTTTTCTATCCACAAAGGGAGTGACTTATTCGGTCCAGGTTTGGTCTTAAAATTCAATAAGGATAAACTGAGTTTTTTCGGCGAAAAAAAAGGCATTTATGCAGTACTAGATGTTGGCGAAAACAACAAGCAAATTATCTTGGAAGGATATTGGCGAAAAGCAGGTTCGGGCGATGCAGGATTGTTACGCTTTATCATCGATAAAAATACTGTAAATGTAGAAGACAGGTTGCTAAACCAAGATTTTTCAGGAACTTATTGGGTAAGCAATAAAAACTATGAAGTAAGTTTATCTTTTGAACGGGAATTAAAATCCGACAATCTCGCTCATAGAATTTTGATTATAGCACACCGTGGCGGAGGACGTACAGCAGACCGGATGCATGTGTCGGAAAATTCTTTGGAAATGTTGCGCTATTCGGACTATTTGGGTGCCCAGGGCGTGGAAATAGACGTGCGTTTAACCAAAGACAAAATGCCGATTCTTTACCATGACGCCGATTTGAATATGCGTCTTCTTCAAAAAACACCTTTATTGGGCAATATCAGCGACTATACTTATGAACAACTTTCGGCCTCTGTAAGGCTTTTTCATGGCGAAAAAATACCTACATTGAACCAAGCTTTGGATATTATATTCAACGAAACGCAATTGCAATTGGTTTGGCTTGATGTAAAAGATCCTGAAGTTTTGCAAGCGGTTTTGCCTTTGCAAAAAGAAATAAATGAAAATTCTCGTAGGCAAGGCCGTAATTTGTTGGTTTTTGTAGGTTTACCAGACCAAACCATGATAAACGCTTTCTTAGATTTGCCGGATTACCAAAATATTCCTTGCCTTTGCGAAACTACAAATGCCGACAACGCGGAAAAAACAAACGCCATGATTTGGGGGTACCGTTGGACAATGGGAACACAGGAGGAGGAAATTCAGAATATGGATTTTCAAGGGCGAAAAGTTTTTGTGTGGACTGTCGATTTAGCCGGAAATATAAAGCAATTTATTTCCACTCATCGCTTTGACGGCATTTTAACCAATTATCCGACTTTGGGTGCTTATTACTATTACATGTATTGATTATGAACCAAGGTCTGAGAAAATTTCTATTAGGGATGTTACTGTTTTTATGCTGCTTTTCCCTAAAATCGCAAGATTCGC
Source organism: Bacteroidales bacterium (assembly GCA_031552355.1). Lineage (GTDB taxonomy): Bacteria > Bacteroidota > Bacteroidia > Bacteroidales > P3 > JAVBMO01. The sequence goes on from JAVBMO010000035.1 coordinate 6,665, forward strand.
TAAATGCAGTTTTTAAAAGCAATACCATTATGTTGCCCAAAGTGTCTAAACCGTATCAATTCAATTATTCTTTGGGTGTTAATTTTATTGGCATGCCGCCCGATTGGATTGAAATGCCATTGGAACTTCCGTTGTTCAATTTTCATGGACTTTTGAGCTTGCCTTGGAATTTTTCGGCTGTTGCCGATATCAATACATTGCTTATAACCAATCAATTTCGCTTGGGAGTTTATCAAAATCGTGAATTGGGTCGGTTTTCATTTAATGTCGGCTTAGATGGCGAATGGGCTTATGGACGTTTACATTGGTTTGGTTTCGACAGCCGCATGGCAGCCGTAATATTACATCCTTCTGTTTCTGCCGGAATACTTCTAAATGGTTTGGCTATAACCGTGCAAATGGAACTTCCTTTATTGCTCTATGCCGGTGGTTTTGTGGGCGAAGGCGATGAAGTAGAACTGCAATCGTCTGTCCTCAATGGATTTTCAATGACTGCATTTTTAGAACAACGCTATTGGAAGCAACAAGTTTGTACAATTGGACTTCGGGTAAATTATCTTCGTTATTATTTTCCTGCATGGATGTCGTATCCGACTTTTGACAATTATACGATACTGCCTGAATTAATAGTTGCATTTAATATTCAATACCATGGGAAACATAAGTAAAGTCGTGCTGCTATTTGCTTTTTTGGTTTTGAATCAGACTGCAAAAGCTTTACCAAATTCAGGAGATACAACAAGTTATTTTGGTGTTGATATCGGCATGGGGGCAGGCCGTTTTATGCCCGATTTTCCATCAGTTCCTAATAGCAGCATAAGTCGCTATAACCCTGTTTTTACAGCAAAATTTTATTGGCAATCGCCCTATAAACTGCAATTTGGTTTGGAATCGGGGTATTACGATTTTTATACCACTACTCTCATTCAACAAGAAAATGAAATTGCTTTTTATTCGAAAAGTAATCTGAGTTGCATTCCCATTATGATAAATATCAATATGCAGATTTGGAATTATTTTTTTTTGGGAGTTTCCACAGGGCCAGTAATAATGCTTCACAGTACAGACAGTTATAACAACACTGTTTCAGGAACTTTATTAAGCGCATTGAATTACAGTTTGTCAGCAGCCTATTTATACCCCATCGCAGAGCGCATTTCATTAGGTTTAAGTTGTTCAAATATTTATTTGGGTAAAACTACTGACAACTACCTGTCTTTGAAACTTGATTTTGTATGGAGGTTTTGTAAGTTCTAAATTTCTAAACCGGTAACAAAGTTATTTATTCTTTTAACAAAATAAAATCGCGAAAAGACAGTTTATTGTGGTGTAATAATTTTCTAATCTGACTAATATTCACAATTTGCAACACACTATTAAGGTAGTTTCTTTACAAAGAAAATCATACCTTTGCATTCCATTCAACTAAATTTCACGACATAATTACATTAAATTTCAATGAATTACGATTAAAAACGAATTTTTAGCTTAAAAATGATACGCGGACTTTCCTTCCTCTTGGTTCTATTCACTTGTTTTCAGTTGAATGCTCAAAAAAATCATACTATCAGCGGCTATATAAAGGACAACGAAACAGGAGATGTTCTTATTGGCGCCAATGTATCTGCAAAGAGTTTGAAAAAAGGCACTGTAGCCGACATCAATGGACACTATCTATTGACGCTTCCTGCCGGCGCGCACACGCTGACTATTTCTTATGTCGGATATAAAAGCATTGACACAACCCTTGATGTAACCGGAAATATACGCCTGAATTTGAATTTATCAATCAATGGCGCACTTGCCGAAATTACCATTACCGACAGCCGTGGCGACGTGAATGTACAAAATGCGTCAGGAAGCCGCGTGGATATTCCTTTGGAACGTTTGGAAAACCTGCCTGTTTTGTTTGGCGAAACCGATATTTTAAAAACCATCCAACTGATGCCCGGCGTACAATCCGGTGGCGAAGGAAGCAATGGTTTTTACGTCCGTGGCGGTGGCCCCGACCAAAACCTTATCCTGCTCGATGGCGCTACTATTTACAATGCTTCTCACCTTTTCGGTTTCTTTTCCGTCTTCAACTCTGAAGCCATTAGCTCTGCAGAACTGATTAAAGGCGGCATGCCGGCAGAATATGGAGGAAGAACGGCTTCCGTGCTCGACATCACGACCAAAGAAGGGAATATGGACCATTATACCGGCGAAGTCGGCATTGGGCTTATTTCTTCCAAAGCCACGGTGGAAGGCCCCATTATCAAAAACAAAGCTTCGTTTCAAATTTCGGGACGAAGGACTTATGCCGACATCATCATGAAACCTTTCCTGAAAGGTACCAATTATGAAGGTCTTACGTATTACTTTTATGACCTGAACGGAAAAATCACTTACCGACCCACCACCAAAGACGTGATTTCCTTCACGGGTTATTACGGCCAGGATGTTTTTTCCTTGGGACAAAGTAACTCCAGTTTTTCAAATGATATGTCGTGGGGAAATGGTTTGGCTTCGGTTAAATGGAATCATATTTTTAGCGAAAAACTTCACGCCAGCCTTGCAGGAAGCTTTGTCGATTACAAATGCGATATTGGACTGAGTGCCGGCGAGATTTACCAATTCAAGTTATTTTCCGGTGTGCAAGACTGGAATGCCCGTTTGGATTTTGGTTGGAAACCCAACAATACCAACACCGTCAAATGGGGTTTATACTACACTTTCCACAAATTTAAACCTACGGCCGCCGATGCTTCTTCGGGCGAAACCAAATTCGATTTGGGTACTGCCAAAATATTGAACACAAATGAAGTGTCGGCCTATATTCAACATGAATTTGAATTTGGCGAAAAATGGAAAGTAAATTACGGCTTGCGTTATTCTTATTTCGCTTTTGTAGGGCCTTTCACGCGTTATATCATCGACAACGTTTATGATATGAACAAAATGGACTCTATCGTCTACCCTTCGGGAAATCTCGTACAAAGCTATCAGGGGTTTGAACCACGTATTAATTTCCGCTACCAATTGGGCAAAAACAACTCATTAAAAGCTTCTTATACAAGGAATCTCCAGTATAGCCATTTGACGGCCATGAGCGCCATCAGCCTACCTACCGATGCGTGGTATCCAAGCACCGACTTGGTAAAACCTCAGATTGCCGACCAGGGAAGCCTAGGATATTTCCACAACTTTCTTGACAACACTTTGGAAACTTCGGTTGAAGTGTATTACAAATACATGCAAAACCTGATAGAATATCGCGATGGAACCGACCCAACACGTTCTCAGCAAACCAATAGCGACTACGACTTTGTGTTTGGAAAAGGGCAAAGCTACGGAGTGGAATTTTTTATCAACAAAACCATGGGAAAACTTACCGGTTGGATTGGCTACACGCTAAGCTGGACAACCCGGAACTTTCCCGATATCATGGAAAATAAAACATTCTATGCCAAATATGACCGCCGCCACGACGTTTCCATTGTGCTCACCTACGAACTTACCAAAAAATGGACACTTTCAGGCCTTTGGGTGTTTTCTTCCGGAAATGCGCAAACCATGCCCGAATCATTTTATCTGATGAATTACAGTTCTGTTACGGAATGGGGCGACAGAAATGGTTGGCGAATGCCCAATTATCACCGTTTAGACCTTTCGGCAACATGGTATTTCGCCAAAAAGAAACATTATGACGCCAACCTGAATTTCTCTATCTACAATGTCTATAGCCGACAAAATCCTTTTTATATTTATTTCGACCAACAGGGCGATATCTACAAAGGCGATGTCAGATTTGTTGCAAAACAAGTTTCCATCTTCCCGATTTTGCCCTCTGTCAGTTTAACCGTTAAATTCAAATAGGATTTCAAAATATTTACAGACCATGAAAACACGTTATTTCATTCTATTTTTACTTTGCCTTGTGGCTTTCGCTGCCTGCGAAAAAGACATTGAAGTGGACCTTCCGCCCTACGAATCAAAGATTGTGGTTGAAGGATATATCGAAAATGACACCTACCCTACGGTGTTTCTTTCCCTGAACCAAAGTTTTTCCGAAGGATTCAACTTGCAGGATATTTTCGACCTTGACACAGCTACTTTGATAGAACTCTTAAAAAACGATCCTACTATTTTCAACCGCCCTTTGAAACCGGAAGAAATTGCTATCTTCGATAATTTCAAAAGTTTTATCGTAATGGATGCCCTGGTAGTTGCAGACGATAATACCACGAAAGACACCATGGGCTTGTATATCAATCCCCAAATATTCTTAGGCGATTTCATGACTCCTTTAATTTACAAAGGCACAAAATTCAAAGGCCAAATAGGGGGTGTTTATAATCTGAAAATAGAACACCAGGGAAAAGAATACACATCGCAAACCAGCATTACAAAACCCTTTATGCCCGATTCCGTTTGGTTTGAAGAAGAAGACGATGGCACCAATACCGGTGACATCAATTCCATTATCAGCGACGACCCAAGCCAACGGAACTACTATGCCTATTTTACTCGACGCATAGGGCCTGCGCCGGAAAATGCTCCCAAGGACAAATATTTTGTAAAAGGCCGCATGGGCGTTTGGGACGACCAGATTTTCCAAGGTAAAGAAAAATTTGAAATTCCGGTATTAAGAGGAAGCGGCGGCAATTATGACGAAAAATCTACCGACGAAGTTTCAACACGGTACAAAGTAAATGACAGTGTTGTCATTAAAGTCTGCACAATGGACAACAACTCTTACTGGTTTTGGAAAACAGCCTCAAGCGGAACTTCTTCAATGTCTTCGCCCGCTTCGACCCAAACGAATATACGGGGTGGAGCTTTAGGTGTTTGGTGTGGGTATGGAGTAAATTATGTCGGTATCCGTTGTGCGCCACAACCAAAATAATTCCTACATTTGCTATAGCGAATATTCCAAAACACCAATAGTAAATGACTCATTTTGAATTACCTTTGTTTACAAACCTGCTAATTTTATTAGTAGGCGCCAGGCTTTTAGGCGAGGTATTCGAACGTTTCAAACAACCGGCCATGATTGGCGAAATCCTTGCCGGAATTATTCTTGGGCCTACCCTTTTGAATATTGTCCACAGGACGGAAGCCATTTCCGTGATTTCGGATTTGGGAGTGTTTCTGCTGGTAATTATTGCCGGTATGGAAGTGAATGTGGACAGCATTATGAAATCCCTGAAAGGGAAAAACGGCATCATTGCCATCACTGCTTTTTTCCTACCTATTTTGGGTGGTTTTGCCGTAGGCTATTTCTTCGGAAAAAGCATGATGACCACCATTTTTATAGGACTTTGCATTGCCATTACGGCTCTGCCTGTCAGCATCCGGATTTTGATGGATTTGGGTAAAATTAATTCCAGCGCCGGACAGAAAATAATTTCCGCAGCCATCTTTGAAGACGTCTTGGCTCTGACCATGTTGGGGATTATCCTGAATGTAAAGGAAACCGACATGACCTTGGTTTCCATCCTTAAAGTGTCGGCCATTTCGTTATTGAAACTTTCGGTTTTTATCGGCATTTTGTTTTTCAGCTATTTCCTGATTAAAAAAGTATCGAACCACGACAACTATATTGAGAAAAACCTGAACAGCATATTGTCTTTATTACGGGGAAAAGAGTCGCTATTTGCCTTATTTTTTGTTTTTGTGCTGGTATTTTCAACCATTACAGAATTGTTGGGTTTCCACTTTATTATCGGCGCTTTTTTTGCGGCTATGCTCGTCAGCGAAAATCTGATAGGCCAAACGCATTTCAATGCCATTAACAATACGACAAAAAGTTTGGCCATGGGATTTTTGGCTCCCATCTTTTTTGCCGGCATCGGCCTAGAATTCAGCCTGAACGCCATACAAGATTACAAGCTGCTTGCCGCCATTCTTCTTATATCATATATATCGAAAATTGCAGGTGGGTACATAGGGGGAAAACTTGCCGGACTAAACAGCACGGTTTCGCTTATCATTGGCACAGGATTGAACGCGCGCGGAATTATGGAATTAGTCATTGCCAATATCGCTTACCAGTCGGGTTTAATTGATTTGGAAATATTTTCCATTTTGGTAATTATGGGCGTTTTAACAACCATTACCACACCTTCGCTGCTAAAACGCGGCTTCGATGCAGAAGATAAAGCCTTGAAAAAAGCTCAAGATTCACCACAAATATAGTTATTCTTCTCTATAGGTTGTCAAATTTCATTATACAATATATTTCAAAGTATCGCCGCTATGCGGCTTTCATAAAGGTAGATTTTATGAATTACTACAAAGATTACGCGGCTATGCCGCTTCTAAGCCACAGCGTGGCGACATCTTTGTAGAATATTTATAATGTATTGATTGAAAAGCAACATAGTTGCGGCATCTTCTTTATTTATGATTTATTTCATGAAAATTTAAACAACCTCCTAAAACATTTAACAAGAAATTTTTCTTCTTAAGGCTATATTCTCCAAGAAAATATTATCTTTGACAAATTATAAATCCAATCAAAATTAAAAGGGTTATTACATTTATGAAAAATAAAAGCAGGAAATTTTTACTCATTTGGCTCTTGTTAATAATCGCTATTTTGGCATTTATTTTTACTTTTTTCTATATAACAGGCGGCAAAATCACCTTACCCAAAAATCAAAAAACAGCCTATTTATACATTCCGACAAATTCTACTTTTCAAGATGTTTGCGACAGTTTGGCAGAAAATCGCTTTTTGTCAAACCTTATGCCTTTCAAAGTTATTGCCAAACATATAGAATACAATACTCATGTAAGGGCGGGACGCTATGAATTAAAACAAAATCAGAATATTGTTTCCGTTTTGAGGATGTTGAAAAATGGTAATCAAAAACCGATTCGCTTGGTGTTGAAAAAATCGAGGACAAAAGAAGAATTTGCAGGAAAAATTACACGACATTTGGAAACCGATTCTTTGACATTTTTGAACCTGTTGTACGATTCTGCTTTTCTGAAAAAATATGAGCTGAATCCCGAAACGGCGCTAAGCCTTTTTCTTCAAAATACCTATGAAATTTTTTGGAACACCTCCCCTACTACCTTTTTCGATAAAATGGCAAAAGAAAATCGTCGTTTTTGGAATGACGACCGTTTAAGAAAGGCCCAAAACATGAGATTAAGCCCCATAGAAGTTTACATTTTGGCATCCATTGTGGATGAAGAAACCAACAAAAAATCTGAAAAGCCCACAGTATCGAGCGTTTATATGAATCGTTTGCGCAAAGGCATGAGGCTTCAAGCCGACCCTACTTCGCGCTTTGCGGCCCGTGCATTTGAAGTCAAACGCATTACCGGCGATATCCAAATTACAGATTCGCCATACAACACCTACAAACATGCAGGCCTTCCCCCCGGCCCCATCTGCATCCCCGAAGTCAATTCCATTGATGCTGTGTTGGAAAATAAACAAACCGATTTTATTTTTTTCTGCGCCAAAGAAGATTTTTCGGGTTATCATAACTTTGCCGTTACCTATTCCGAACACTTAAAAAATAGAGATAGATATTTGAAAGAATTGAATAAAAGAGGCTTTTAATTTTGCATAGACATTTTTTACCTCCTACAAAATCTACCTACCACAAAATTCTTGAAAATATTATATAAATAGCAAAAAAGAAATTACCTTTGCAAAAAAATATAACTTTTATGAAAAATATTAAATTCCTTTCATTTTTAACATTAGCAGGAATTCTCGTATTTACTTCCTGCAACAAAGAAGAAAAAGAAATCAAAAAGACGGCTGAAGGTTTTTTGAATGCTATTAACATGCTGAACATTAGCGAAGCAAGAAAATATGCTACTGAAGAAACTGGTAAAACTTTGGATATTATGGAACAAGGTTTGGCTTTGCAAAGCCCTGAAATTCTTGCCGAAAGCCGCAAAGAAGCTGCAAACAAAAGCTACGAAGTCACCAAAGTCGAAATCAAAAACGATGAGGCAATTGCTTCATGCAAAATGACCGACAAAACCAATCCTGATACTAAATCGCCAATGGAAAGCCTACGCTTGAAAAAAGTGGATGGAAAATGGTTGGTAAACCAACCTAAGGAATCGGATATTGACAACTCTTCGGATGACGAGACTTTGCCTACCGAAGAAAACGTTGAAGTAGAAGAAGTTGTAACCGAACAACCTGCAAAATAAATTTTTCGTTATTCAATAAAAAACTTTCACCATGAGTAAAGGATTGGAAATTTTAATCCACAAAGGTATCGGAAATATTACTTTCGGCATGTCGAAAAATGAAGTCATTGCTTTGATGGGCGAACCCACCGAAGAAGAAATTTTGGATGTAGATGATGATACTTCCTCTTCTGTTTATCTTTACGACAACGAACTTTTGATTTTTTTCTTTGAAAACGACAAGCTTTCGTGTATTGAAGTAAATAATGAAGAGGCTACGCTTTTCGGTGAAAAGGTTTTTGAACTTTCTGAAAAAGAAATTGTAGCGTTGATGGTAAAAAACAATTTTACGAAACAAGATATGGAAACCGAAGCTTGGGGCGAAAAAACTATTTCTTTCGAAGAAGCTTCGGTTGACTTTTTCTTCGACGGCGAAGACCTTGTTTCTTTTTCTTTCGGAAAAGCCTGATAAGCTGCAATGCAAGAAAACGAAATTCTTATTTCCACGGCTTACTGCCCTAATATAGAATACTTTCGTTGTATTACCTCTGCTCAAAAAATTATTATTGAACAATACGAAAGTTTCCCTAAACAGACTTTCCGGAACCGTTGTACCATTTATTCCGCCAACGGCGTTTTGTCTTTATATGTTCCTTTGCACAAGAACAATGGCGAAAAAACCAGCGATGTCCGTATTGCCTACACCGAAAGTTGGATGTTGAAACATTGGCGTGCCATTGAGTCGGCTTATAATTCATCCCCTTATTTTCTTTATTACAAAGATGAGTTTCGTGATATTCTTTTCAAAAAATATGAGCGGCTTTTGGATTTGAATACCGAAATCCTTCATTTCCTATTGAAGAAACTGAAGTTAAATAAAGACATTCAATTCAGTGCCGATTTCCGAAAGCCACAGGATGAGGTATTTGATTTCCGGTACAGATTTTCACCCAAAACAGAACCACAAGGTTGTTTTAAAGAATATTATCAGGTTTTTGAAGAAAAGAGTGGATTTCAACCGAATTTAAGCATGCTGGACTTACTTTTTAACGAAGGGCCACAAGCAATACATTTTGTATAATTAGGAAAAGGTGCAAGGCGAGAGAAACAGCCGAAAATCAAAATGAGGAAATTTGAAAAGGAGAAAAGGATTTCCAAATAACCAAATCAACAATACAAAAGGCAAATAGTCCATTATTGCAAACGCAGTGAAGCAATCCACTTTTTATTGCCATTGCTTTTAAGCAACGGATGGCCAAGAGTACCCTAAATAGCTTTAGCCAAAAGACTTGAGTTGGGCTAAAGCCCTCTGTTTTCTGAATATTTTATTCCGTCAGCTAACTGCCGATTGTGTTTTGGCAATTCCTAATTTAGAAAAATTTGCAGGAAAATATTTTAATTGGAGAAAAGGAAAGAATCCTAAACGTAAATCCTGAAAATCCCTGAATCCTGTCAAAATAAATTAAAATTTGACATTTTCTACAATTCGTTTCCGGCAAGAAACTCCCCTACCCTTTTTTCACTTTCGGCAAAGGCTTTTTCTAAAGAATCGTTTTCAATTACAATATCAAATTGAGGGGCTTTTGAAATTTCTTCCACTGCCCTGTCTATTCTCTTTTTCAAGCTTTCAGGGCTTTCCGTTCCACGTTTTTCGAGCCGGTTTTTCAATTCTTCTATGCTTGGCGGCATCACAAATACAGACAACGCTTTGTCGCCCAACTTCTTTTTCAGGTTTATGCCTCCCAAAACATCTACATCAAAAACAATGGTATTGCCTTTTGCCCATATTCGATTTAGTTCACTTTTTAAAGTCCCGTAATACAAGTCTTTATACACTTCTTCCCATTCCACAAACTCATCTTTTTCTATTTTACATTTAAATTCTTCGGGAGAAAGAAAATAGTAATCTTTTCCATTTGTTTCACCTTCGCGTTTTTGTCTGCTACAAGCTGAAATAGAAAATTCCAACGTATTAAAAACTGTCAATAAATGACCCACTATTGTGGTTTTTCCGGCACCCGACGGCGCTGAAAATATAAGCGCTTTTTCTTCCATAGAAGTTAAAAATATTTACGTTCAATAATTTTTACCAGAGAAGTGTAAGCAAAAGTGTTTTCACCCCAACAACGGCTTTCCTTGTGGGCATTCAACATATTGTTCACGCTTGTCCGGTCTTCACAATCATTCAATGCCATAATAAATTCGTTGTAACTCCGCATATCACCGGAAAAAAGATCGTTGATAAACAAAAACTTTTCATTAATGCCTATCAATTCCCGTAAATCTTTAATCGATTTCTGTTGCAGATGATTGGCTATATCATTAGTAGAAATACTTTCGAAAATATTGGGTGTTTCTTGTTTGAATTTATCGGCCATTACTTTTGGCGTATCATGTTCAGCTTTCGCTGATTGTATTTTCTCAGAAACATTTTGTACCATTTGTCCAATATCATTGGTTTTTATGTAATTGAACAAATCCGGCTGCTGTTGAACTTTGGGTTCTTGTTTTTCTTCTTTTATAGTTTCTTCTTTTGTCGGAACTTCTTCTTGCGGTTGTTGTTCTTCCACTTCTGGCAAAGTGGAAGATACTTTTTCATATTTATCTTCATCAGCAATAATTTGCAGAACTTCCGTTTCCACGATGTCGGTTTGAATTGGTATTTCATCAATAAGTATCTCTTCCTTAACAACTTGCACTTCCTCGACCAATTCTTCCTCTTTTGTAATTTCTTCTTTTGACTGTTCTATTATTTCTTCCGGCTCTTTTTCGACAAAGGTGTCTATTTTTTCTGCCTCTTGTTCAGGTTGTTTGTCATGTAAATCAAAAGGGATTTCTTCCTTTTCACTACGTTCCAAAACTTCATTCAGCCTGTTTTCCAAAAGAGTTTCCTGCTGGATCAGGCTTATCATTTTCAATTCATCATAGAAAGCACGTACTAAGTCGAGCAGTATCTCCAGCTCAACTTGAGGTGGTTCCGCATTAGTATTATCTTTCATAGAATGAAGATATAAACTGATTCTTTCAAATAATAAATTCACTTTTGGAGTATTCAGCCGGTTCATAAATCTTTCTGTTTTTTTGATTTTTGAATGTGTAAAATTACCGGAAAAAAAGAAATGAATATTTCATCGAACAAAAATTTTATCAAAAACTCAAGGTTTATAACTTTTCTTGCAAAATAAAATAAATCAATAATTTACGTAGACTTCCTTTGTTTTTATCTACAAAAAAGATTTAAAACGGAAAAAGGCATAACATCAGTCTTTATGGATATATTTTGGGCCAGCAAAGAATAATTATAGAGAAATATATAAACAATTTATAATCAATCAAAAAAATTGTGTTTAATAAAACCATTCAACACAAATCGAAAGATTATCCTATTAAAAAGAAAAGACCAGTCCAATAGCTGTAACAGTTTTCAGGACTGGTCTCTTTAAAATTATTTCACCCAAAGAACTAATTCATAATTTTGTATTCGACGCCGCGCTTGGTCAATTCTGCTTCTATAGAGGGTAGCTGATCGGGATTTTGCAGGCCAAATGTAATGATAACCAATACATAACCTACAGGAACCCTGCTTACCGAACGTTCGTGAACAATATCCTGAATACTTGAACGCATGGTGTCTAAAATACTGATGATTTTCTTTAACTCACCAGCTTGATCGGGAATCAATACGCCGATTCTTGCTCTTAAATTCTCCAAAGACAAACCTCTTTCTATAATTTGAGTAAGCAAAAGCATATTGATATTTCCACCGGAAATTATAGGGACAACATTTTTTCCTGTAAAATCCAATTTTTTGCTTAAAACACCTGCCATGGCTACAGCCCCTGCGGGTTCTGCCAATATCTTGGAGCGTTGAAGCATCAAATAGGTGGCCCGGGCAATTTCGGTATCACTTACGGTTATGATTTCGTCAACGTATTCTTTTATAATTTGGTATGTTAGATCCCCAACTGTTTTTACGGCTACACCATCGGCAATGGTCGATATAGTATCCAAGGTTACCACACGATTTTCTTTTACAGATTGCAGCATAGACGCTGCATTTTCGGGTTCCACGCCAATTACTTTTATATTGGGATTTAATGACTTTATGGCTATGGAAATACCGGCAAGCAATCCACCACCACCCACAGCAACAAAAACGGCATTGATATCATCGCATTGGTCATAAATTTCTAAACCAATAGTACCTTGTCCTGAAATAATATCTGCATCATCGAATGGGTGAACAAAAGTAGCGCCGGTTTCTTTGCAATATTCCAATGCGGCTTCTTTTGCTTCATCAAAAACATCGCCCATAAGGCGGACATCTGCACCATAGGCCCTTGTAGCAATTACTTTTAAGGGGGGGGTAAACAATGGCATGAAAACCGTACATTTTATGCCTCTTTGTGTGGCTGCAAAAGCAACACCTTGCGCATGATTCCCTGCCGAAGCACAAACTACACCACATTTTACTGCCTCATCATCTAATTGGGATATTTTATTATAAGCTCCGCGGACTTTAAAAGAACCTGTTGTCTGAAAATTTTCCAATTTTAAATAAACATTGGCATCGGCCATTTTGGAAAAAGTTTTGCTGTGTTCTAATGGTGTTGTTTTTAAAACACCTTTCATAATTCTTTTAGCATGTTCTATATCACAGATTTTGGGAATAGAAACCTTTGGTTTGTTTTTCATTGAAATATATTGTAAAACCTTTTGAAATATTTATTTACATTCGTTTTGATTGAATCAAAACGAATGTGCAAAGGTACATTTTTTATAAACACAAAAAGCAATACCTATAAATCAGTTAAAGTAAAAATCCTGTCCTGATTCAATAACTTTGGATTTTTCAGTAATCAATGTAAAGAATAAAATTTAAGGAACGAAATTGTAGTCTGTTTGATGAAAAATAGTACTTTTGCATTAAATTTTAAAGATTAAAATATGCAAAAAATGTATAAAGCAGTATCGGCCAAAGATGCCGTAAAAGTTCTTAAATCGGGCGACCGTATCCATTTTGGGAGCGTTGCTTCTACACCTCAAATTTTGATTGACGCCATGTGCAAACGTGCTGATGCCGGTGAAATAAAAAATATTACCATTTCGCATTTGCACACAGAAGCCACAGCGCCCTACGCTTCGGAAAAATACGAAGGTATTTTTCAATTGGATTCTTTCTTTGTTGGTGGAAACTGCCGCAAAGACACTCAGGCAGGTTTTGCAGATTATATCCCTTGCTTTTTGAGCGAAACACAAAAATTGTATCGCGCCGGAGTATTAAAACCCGATGTAACCATGATTCAGGTAAGCCCTCCGGATAAACATGGCTGGGTTTCGTTGGGAACTTCAGTAGATGCCACCAGAGCTGCCATTGAATGTTCCGATGTGGTTATTGCCGTTATAAATCCCAGAGTGCCGAGAGCTTGGGGCGATGCCATGATTCCACTTTCCATGATTGATATTTTTGTGGAAGACAATACCCCTCTTTTGCCTGCCCATTTTACAGAGCCTACAGAAATAGAAAAACAAATCGGTGTGCACGTAGCCGGATTGATTGAGGATGGTTCTACCCTGCAAATGGGCATCGGTGCCATTCCCAATGCCGTACTTTCACAGTTGGGACATCATAAAGATTTGGGAATCCATACCGAAATGTTTGCCGATGGTGTTTTAACTTTGGTGGAAAGAGGTGTTATCAACGGAAGTCAAAAAGGAATTGATAAAGGAAAATTGGTTTCTACTTTTTTGATGGGCTCTCAAAAAGTGTATGACTTTATTGACGACAACCCTATGGTAGCCATGATGGACGTAGCCTACACAAATGATCCTTTTATTATTGCAAAAAACCCAAAAGTACACGCCATTAACTCAGCCTTACAAATAGACCTTACCGGACAGGTTTGTGCCGATTCTTTAGGAACAAGATTCTACTCAGGTGTGGGCGGACAGGTGGACTTTATTTATGGTGCTTCGCTTTCTCAAGGCGGAAAGCCAATAATCGCCATGCCTTCAGTCACTGATAAGGGTGTTAGCAAAATAGCCCCTGTATTGAATTTGGGTGCCGGTGTTGTTACCACAAGAGCTCACGTACATTGGGTGGCTACAGAATATGGAGTAGTGAATCTTTATGGAAAAAGCATGCAGGAAAGAGCTCGCTTGTTGATTTCCATTGCTCATCCCGATCATAGAGAAGAATTGGACAAAGCTGCTTACGAACGCTTTGGCTCACATTTTCACTTTGTGAACAAATTCTAAATAGAATTAATGATTTTAATACAAAGCGGTGCAAAGATGATTTCTTTGCACCGCTTTCTTTTTATTGCTATTTGTATTTTCTACAATTCCATATCAATAGCGTCCTAAATAAAAAAGAGAGGTCAGTATTTAGATACTCATCGTTACCTTTGAGGTTGCAAACCAAAACGACCTCTCATGACAAAGGTAACACTGTTTTCTCAAATTGTAAGCAAGCTCAACAAAGAAGTT
>JAVBMO010000033.1:0-7491 GCA_031552355.1 Bacteroidales bacterium
CGATGCTTGTTCTGATAACTGAGGTTGGATTTGGAAGGGGCTTTCTCTATCCCTAAATGATTCAGATTGCCTGTTGCCGAGCGTAAACCATTGCTGATATCCCGTACCGACTGGCTTTTGGTAAAATGGCAGAACAGCATGGATACTAAATGACTCCAACTGCTGAAACCCTTTTGATATTTATCACTTCCTTTTTCCTTAACTAATTGTTTGAAAACTTCTTTGTTGAGCTTGCCTACAATTTGAGAAAACAGTGTTACCTTTGTCATGAGAGGTCGTTTTGGTTTGCAACCTCAAAGGTAACGATGAGTATCTAAATACTGACCTCTCTTTTTTATTTAGGACGCTATTGGTTAGGGTCATATAACCTAATAAAAATGCCTGCAAATTTTGTGTTTGCAGGCATTTTTATTGTTTCAAATTTATGACAACATGCCAGATTGATGTCCATGCATTTTAATCTCGGTTGTTATTGTTTGGTAATTTTCCTTACAAACTCGCCAATACGAACTATATATGTTCCATTGGGTAAATGGGATATATCAATTTCTGTTTTATCACTACCGATAGGAAAGTCCAAAATTAAACGGCCTGATATATTATATAATAGCACACTAATATCTTCTGTTTCTTTAAGTTCTTTTAGCCATTGGCCTAATTCAATAGTAAATTCCCCATTAGTAAAGGGATTTGGATATATCATTAAATTTTTAGGAACGATTACGGTAAGATTACAAATTCCTTTGCAGCTACCATCTTGACTGGTTGCTGTAATATTTGTGTTGCCTTCTTTTAGAGCTATTATTTTTCCGGAATTATCCACAGTTGCAATATTGCTATTCATACTTTCCCAATTTAAGGAAAATTCAATATCTTTAGGAAAAGCATTTCCTTCTAAATAAACTGTATCGCCTATTCTTAAATCTAATATGGATGGATTTACTTGAATTATACAATGTATCATAAATACAGCCGTAAACGTTTGGTCTGTATTTGCTGTAAATGCATAATCTGCTTGATTGCTTACAATATTTACTCCATCTGTCCAATGAAGAAATTTATATCCCATATTGGTCGTAGCATTTAAGTGTACGGTAGATCCTTCTTCAAAAACACCGGAACCGCTTAGAGTTCCGGCATTTGTGAGTTCTGTGGTAACAGAGATAGTAATTAGTTTAGAAAAAATGGCCACAAGTGTACGATTGTTTGTAGCAGTAAAGCTATATATAGAATTTGTACTTACTATGGCTCCAGCTTCTTGCCAACCTTTAAAAATATAATTTGTTTGTGGAATAGCTTCTAGTTGTACGATGCTTCCAATATCGTACTCATCTGAACCTTGTATGATTCCACCGGAAGAAGGTGATACGGAAGTGTTTATATAAATCTTTTTCTTTTCAAAGACAGCAACAAGATTTCGATTAATTTTGGCGTGAAAGCTATAATTTGTTTGATTGCTTACAAAAAGTCCGTTTTCTTCCCAATGTTTAAATTCATAATCGGGATGATTAACAATTGCTTGTAAAGTAACTATGGAATTGCTATCGTGAATTCCGGAACCACTTACACTGCATATAGTTATATCGGGCGATTTTATTGTTGTCGTAATAGTAATTTGCTTTAAAAATATTGCTGTGAGTATTCGGTTTTTTATTACTGTAAAACTGTAGGAAGAATTTTGACTTACATTTTTGCCATCTTCTTTCCAATATTTGAAACTATAGCCAGTATTGGCAATAGCTTCTATAGTAGCCCAATCGTCTTTTTCATACATTTTTTCACCCAATACAATTCCTCCTGCAATGGGTTCTGCTGAAACTGAAATCAAATATCCAGTTTCTTTTATGTTTAAAAAATCTTTCCAGACATCAGCTTGTCTGTAAATACTGTCACAGCCAAAAGGCACATTTAAGGTACAAGTGGTTTTATCTACATTTAGAAACGGATCTGATACGCTGCAAAAGGGTGGCATACTGTTGTTTACTGTAATAGAAGCTAATTTAGAACAACCTGCAAAAGCACTACGCTCAATAGCCAATACCGTACTTGGGAGGACTACATTGATAAGGTTATAACAATTTCTAAACAATTCATCTCTTATATTAGAGACTCCATTAGGAATGGTTATGGAAGTAATGCTTGTGCAACCATAAAAAGCACAACGTCCTATATATGTAATATTATTGGGAATATTAACTGCGGTCAAATTAGTACAGTTATAAAATGTACTGTCGCTAATGCTTCTGACAAAATAAGTTCGTCCTGAGTAAATAATTGTTTCAGGAATCACAATATTGCCTATGTATAAAGGTGTTTTTTTAGTTACCTCAACGGTATTACTACCGGTAAAGCTATAGTTAATGCCAGCTACTTCAAACCCATAACACCATACAGGTAATAAAAAAAGGAAACCAAGCCATAGCAAAAGGAGTTTTTTCATGTTGTTATTCAGTGATTTATAAAACAGCAAACAAAATCCTTTGAAATTATATTATAAACAAATGTACACTTTTTTGAAGATAAAATTTTGATGTAGCTACACCGTCGGCATATACTTTTAATTTTTACACAAAAAAAGTTTATCGAAACAAATTCCAATAAACTTTTAAAAATAACAATAGGAATTAGATACCATTTTTACCAACCATTTTTTACATATAGACCATTTTCTATGAAGTCTCAAAAATATCAAAAAAATAGACTGTCCAAAACTTTTGGACAGTCTATTTTTTGATTATAGAAATTCTTAATACAAGAAACTCAACAAGATACCGGCTGCAACAGCAGAACCAATTACACCGGCAACATTGGGTCCCATGGCATGCATGAGTAAATAGTTAGTTTTATCATACTCCTGTCCGATTTGATGCGAAACACGTGCACTGTCGGGTACGGCAGAAACACCTGAGTTGCCTATCAATGGGTTGATTTTGTTTTTCAGGAACAAGTTCATGAATTTAACAAAAAGCACTCCGGCGGAAGTGGCAATAATAAATGAAGCCGCACCTAAACCGAATATACCTATTGATTTGGCTGTCAAGAATGTTGTAGCTTGAGTGGAAGCTCCTACGGTTAACCCGATCAAAATGGTAATTACATCAATAAGAGGCCCCGAAGCTGTAACTGCCAAACGTTTGGTAACTCCACTTTCTTTCAAAAGGTTTCCGAAAAACAACAAACCTAAAAGCGGTAAACCTGTCGGTACAATGAAACATGTCAGCAAAATGCCAATGATTGGAAATATAATTTTTTCAGTTTTGGACACTTGACGTGGTGGCTTCATTTTAATAACACGCTCTTTCGCTGTGGTAAACAATCGCATAATCGGCGGCTGTATAACCGGCACCAAAGCCATGTATGAATAGGCCGAAACGGCAATTGCACCCATTAAATCGGGCGCCAATTTAGATGAAATAAAAATTGCCGTAGGACCATCTGCACCACCAATAATACCTATCGCACCGGCTTCCGAAGGCGAAAATCCCAATTGCAAAGCGGCCATATAAGCGCCAAAGATACCAAATTGTGCAGCAGCTCCAATCAACATTAACTTAGGATTGGAAATCAGGGCAGAGAAATCTGTCATGGCGCCAATTCCCAAGAAAATAAGGGGCGGATACCATCCATTTTGAACGCCATCGTAGAAAATATTTAAAACACTGCCCGTTTCATAAATACCCACTTTAAGCCCCGGAAAAAACGGAATATTTCCGACAATAATTCCAAAACCGATAGGTATTAAGAGTAAAGGTTCGTATTCTTTCGCTATTGCCAAATAAATGAAGAATATCCCTACCGCAATCATGATAAGGTGTCCCCATGTAAAGTTGGCAAAGGCCGTGTATTGCACAAATTGCATTAACTGGGCCTGTACAAAATCTAAAAATCCCATATGCTTATTCTCCTATAGTTATTAATACATCACCTTCCATAACGGCATCGCCTTGGCGAATTTTTACTTCGGTTACTGTACCTTCCATATCTGATTCAATGTTGTTTTCCATTTTCATGGCTTCCAACAACACTATTTTTTGACCAACCTTTACTTTATCTCCTTGTTTCACAAATACATCCAAAACAACACCCGGAAGTGGTGAATTGATATTTCCGCTTTTTTTGGCGGTTTTAGCTTCTTGAGGAGTAATGTCAGTTGAAGGAACTGTTTCGGTGCGAACAAGTTTTGGTGTTTTGGTTTGTTTTACTTCTTTATCAACACTCACGCTATAAGGGGTTCCATTCACTTCTAATTGGATTTCCTGACCCTCTACGGAATTGATATCAACAACATAATTTGTTCCGTTTATATTAAATTTATAGTTTTTCATATAATGTAATTTCTTGTTTTACTTTTTTCTATCGTTTGGTTTTTGTAAAATAGGTGTTCATGCCGAAAAATTTTGCATTCCAAGGCGTCCACGTACGTGTTGTTTTTTGAAGCGTTAGAACGGTATTTTCTTCATCATGAAGTTCGCTGTTATACATATAAATGGCAGCTGCAATGGCTGCATATTCTTCTCCACTGATTGACGAAGGGCTTTTAACCACAATTTCTGCTGCGCCTGTTGCCGGTTTTTTATGTTTTTTGGCAAACAACATTGCCTTGAAGTTTTGGAACGAAGTCAAGGCTTTTCCTGTGCTTGCAAAAATCACAGTCAACAATAACAAGCCCAAGAAAACCACACTCATAGCTACAGCAGCCATACCAGCCCCATAAGGGTCGGCAATTCTGATTTCATCGGCTTTCCGAGGTTTTTGGTAATGCATTGAAGCGGCATCGTCAGACGAAATTTTTTCTATACCATTTTTAGTAGAAAGCACCACAAGGTCAAAACCCAAATCATTTTGTCCGGCAATACGCAATTCTTTGGCAGAAGAGCCATAGCTAAAAGCGGTTGCGCGCCCTTTAAAATAAAGCCTTACCTTTTCGTTGCCTTCCAAATTCAATACGGAAAGATAGCAGCTATCTCTGTGTGTGGCAAGAAAAACTATATGATTTTCATAAATAGCAATGCCCTGAGGCCTGTAAATTTTTTCAACATCATGCCTGCCTTCAAAAACATCTACAAGGATTTTTTTAGAAGCTACCAATTCATTTCCCTGATGCTTAATAATATAGATATTATTTTCAACAGGATTGATGGCTGCATATACGCTGTTTTTTTCGTCAAAAACAAATTGTTGAGGAATTAGAGGATCGTATGCTTCGCCGGTTTCTTGAGCAACTGCGGCTTTTTTGTTCGGACAAGTAAAATTACTGTCTGAGTTGTTTTGGCCTTTGCAGCAATCTCTTTGGCAAACAACGGCTGACGCATGTGGAGTTACTTGTTTATTTCCCTCCTGTGCAAAAATAGCCAAAGGCATTGCCAAAACAAAGCATCCGAAAACAATTCCTTTTAATATTTTATTCATCGTTATACTACTTTTTTGTTCATAAAATGGATTATAAAGGAATGTTTGTGTGTTTTTTAGGCGGATTGCTATCTTTCTTTGTTGCCAAAGATTGCAATGCACGAATTACACGGAAACGGGTATTACGTGGCTCAATTACATCATCAATAAGTCCGTATTTTGCCGCATTGTATGGATTAGCAAATTTATCATTGTATTCTTTTTCTTTTTCAGCAATAAATTTTGCTCTTTCTTCCGGATTTGTAAGTTCTTTCAACTGACGGCCATACAATACTTCAACAGCACCACTGGCACCCATTACCGCAATTTCTGCCGAAGGCCATGCATAGTTAATGTCGCCGCGCAATTGTTTGCAACTCATCACATCATGTGCTCCACCGTAAGATTTGCGCAATGTAATGGTAACTTTTGGAACTGTGGCTTCGCCATAAGCAAATAAGAATTTAGCGCCATGGATAATAATTCCGCCGTATTCTTGAGCAGTTCCCGGCAAAAATCCCGGAACGTCAACCAAAGTTACCAAAGGAATATTAAAGCAATCGCAGAAACGCACAAAACGAGCGCCTTTGCGCGAAGCGTTTATATCCAAAACTCCTGCCATATAATTAGGTTGGTTGGCCACAATACCAACAGACATTCCGTTGAAACGTGCAAAACCTACCACCAAATTCTGTGCATAGTTACGGTGTACTTCTAAAAATTCACCACCATCCACAATACTATAAATTACGTCTTTAACGTCGTATGGTTTATTGGGATTGTCAGGAATAATATTATTTAAAGTATCGTCCAAACGATCGATTGGGTCTGTTGTTGGAACAAATGGGGCATCTTCAAAGTTGTTTGAAGGCAAATAGTTTAATAATTTACGGATAAGCAAAAGGCCTTCTTTTTCGGTATCGACCATAAAATGAGTCACTCCCGATTTGGAAGCATGTACCATGGCACCACCTAATTTTTCATCGGTAACATCTTCGCCGGTAACCGTTTTTACCACTTTAGGGCCGGTAACAAACATATAGCTGTTTTCCTTAGACATCATGATAAAGTCGGTCAAGGCCGGCGAATAAACCGCACCACCGGCACATGGCCCGAAAATGGCCGAAATTTGAGGAATTACCCCCGAAGCCATAATATTACGTTGGAAAATTTCGGCATAACCTGCCAAACTTTGTACACCTTCTTGAATACGGGCGCCACCTGAATCGTTAATACCAATAAGAGGCGCTCCTACTTTCATGGCTTGATCCATAACTTTGCAGATTTTCTTTGCAAAAGTTTCGGACAATGAACCACCAAATACAGTAAAATCTTGGGAAAAAACATAAATCAATCGTCCGTCGATAGTACCATAACCGGTAACTACACCATCGGACAAAAAGGTTTGTTTTTGCATATCAAAATCGGTGCAACGGTGGGTTACAAACATATCAAATTCTTCGAAAGAACCTTCGTCCAGAAGAAGTTCAATACGTTCACGAGCTGTAAGTTTCCCTTTCTCGTGCTGAGCATCAATTCTTTTTTGCCCACCACCTAATTTGGCCTCTACCCTTTTATCGAGTAATTCTTTGATTTTTTCTTCAAATGCCATGAGTCTAAAATATTTGAATGATTAATAATTATTTACTGCAAAATTCGGTTAAAATTCCTTGTGTGGATTTAGGGTGAAGGAAACCTATATTCAAAGACTCAGCACCTTTACGTGAGGCTTTGTCTATCAATTGAACGCCTTTGGCTTCTGCGTCGGCCAAAGCTTGGTTTGTATCTTCCACAGCAAAAGCAATATGATGAACACCAGGGCCTTTTTTCTCAATAAATTTTCCTATTGGGCCTTCAGGGTCTGTAGATTCCAATAATTCTATTTTAGTGTCGCCAATTTGAAAAAAAGCAGTTCTCACTTTTTGATCTGCCACTTCTTCAATGGCATAACACTTTAATCCCATCACGTCTTCCCAATAGCGAATGGATTCTTCTAGATTTGCCACAGCAATTCCAATGTGCTCAATGTGTGTAGGTTTCATGGTTTTGTCTTATATTATTTAAATTTATATTTAAGAAAGGGCAAAGATAATCCTTTTTTTT
>JAVBMO010000135.1:0-5572 GCA_031552355.1 Bacteroidales bacterium
AAAGCTATGCTACTGCCGGAAGGCATAAAAAAGCAAAAGAAAATCTTCCAACAGAATAGAACCCGAATATTGCGTACCTTTGTCGCTTGAATTTATCATTCTTTAATTATCTAATATTGCAAAATTATGAGTTGCGAAAAAGATGAGTTTTACGAAGCTGAAAAATTAGAAAAATTGGCTTTTCACTATAAAGAAATCCTTTCCCTTATTGGTGAAGACCCGAATAGGGAAGGCCTTATAGATACACCTTTGCGTGTGGCAAAATCTATGCTTTTTCTGACTCAGGGCGAGCGCCAAGACCCCAAAACCATTATCCATTCGGCTATGTTTAAGGAAGAATATCGCCAAATGGTTATTGTAAAAGATATTGAATTGTATTCATTGTGCGAACACCACATGTTGCCTATTATCGGAAAGGCTCATGTTGCTTATATTCCCAATGAACATATTGTAGGATTAAGTAAAATTCCTCGCGTGGTGGACACTTTTGCCCGCCGTTTGCAAGTGCAGGAACGTTTAACCAAACAAATCAAGGACAGCCTGCAAGAAACATTGAATCCTTTGGGGGTTGCTGTAGTGATTGAAGCTTCGCATTTGTGCATGACTATGCGTGGTGTTCAGAAACAACATTCCGTAACAACGACATCCGACTTTACCGGAGCTTTCCTCAGAAAAGAAACCCGTGAAGAATTTATGCACTTGATAGGTTTAAAATTGTCATAGAAAATTTTATTAATCTCAAAAAAAACCAAAAATCATGTTAAAGAAAAGCATTGAAAAAATCCTGAATGAACAAATTGAAAAAGAATTTTATTCTTCAAATTTATATTTAAGCATGTCGTTGTGGGCTTCTGCCAATGGTTTCGAAGGCGTTTCTCAATGGATGAAAGAACAAGCTTCGGAAGAGTATATGCACATGGAAAAATTTGTACATTACTTGCTCGAAAAAGGAGGAAAACCACTTGTCCCAGCTTTAGCTGCTCCACCTGCAGACTTCAAAAGTGTGCAACATATTTTCGAGGAAAGCCTGAAACACGAACAATTTGTTACCGAGTCTATCAACAAAATTATGGATTTGGCTGTGAAAGAAAAAGATTATGCCACTCAAAATTGGCTGAACTGGTTCATTAACGAACAAGTGGAAGAAGAAGCTTCTGTTCAATTGATTTTGGACAAACTAAAAATTGCCGGCGACAAATATTTGTATTTGTTCGATAAAGATATTATGTCTTTGCGTGCTGCCGAAGCAGATACCGCCGAATAAGCCTTTGAACAAAAAGTCGAAAGCCTTTTCTTCACTTTCTTGTGGGGAAAAGGCTTTTTTATTCCGTATCTGTATTACTTCCTTATCCTCGTTTTATTAAAATTCCGTTTTACGTCATTTTTATTCCGTTTTGCGTTATAATCAAGAGTTTATCCCTTGTAACTTTGCGGCATCATTTTTGATTTCGACTTATTTACAAACTTTAAAACTCTTTTACCATGAAAAAAATAGGTTTATTTTACGGATCAACTACCGGCAATACGGAAAATGTTGCCCAAACGATTGCCCAAAAACTGGAAATTGCCTCAAGTTCAGTTTTCAGCATCGACAAAGCCACACCGGAACGCCTTCTTGAGTTCGACGTTTTGATTTTAGGTTCTTCTACGTGGGGTGTTGGTGATTTGCAGGATGATTGGGACGGCTTTATCGGGAAGTTTGAAAAGCTGAATCTTGCCGGAAAACAAGTCGCCTTATTTGGAACCGGTGATTCCTCTTCTTATTCCGACAGTTTTTGCGATGCCATAGGCATTTTGGCAGAAGCAGTCGAAAAAACGGGCGCCACACTTATTGGAGACGATGTAAACACAGCGGATTATTCCTTTGATTCCTCAAAGGCAGTAAAAAGAAATGTATTTTGCGGTTTGGCTTTGGACGAAGACAACGAAAGTAATAAAACCGAAGAACGCATCACTCGCTGGATTGCATCGTTGAATTTAGAGTAAACAAAAAAACAAAGCTCATTTCTTGGCAACTTTGAAATTCTTATTTTAAAGTTGCCAAGTTTTTATCTAAAACCTGTCTTTGAAAAATTCTATGGATAAATTGAAAGTATTTTCGCACTTGATTTATGAATGTAAAAAAGGAATCCGCAATACAGCTCTTTGCACTTTGCAGAATTCGTATCGCGAAACGGCTGTGAAAAAGCTGGAAGCCAGTAATATTTCCTATTTTATTTGCCCGATTAACAACGAACGTTTCAATATTTTCTTTGGTACAAAAGTTTGTATTGATGTTGTCAGTACTTTTTGCAACAAGCCATTGAATCAGCTTTCGGCTAAAGAAGATTTTATGCTTGGCGCCATATTGGGTTACAGCATTTGCGAACAATGCCAACGCTATCAAAAAATGAATAAAAGCGTTCCGGCTTGTCCCGTTCAACAAAGTTCTAACGTGGCTTAACTGTCCCATCTCAATGTTTTTCGACGCATTTTCCTGAATGCAAAATATTGGCACTGTAATTGTCGTTTTTTTCAACAAATAATGAAAAGAACAGGGCTTTTATTGACCGGTTTTCCTGCAAATGAAAAGATTCCGGTTTCTTCTTGTTCAAAAAAAACTTACTTTTGCATAAATTAAAAGGGGGCAAGCCATGAAATTGTTTCTGATAGTTTTAATATTTGCGATAGGCATTGTTGCTTTTGCTTTTTTGGGGATTGCCGTAAAAATGCTTTTCAAGAAAAAAGGCGAATTTAAGAAATCGTGCAGCAGTGTGAATCCCGTTACAGGAGAAAGAATTGGTTGCGTTTGTGGAAAAACGGTTTTCGACAAGTGTGAAAATGATCCACAATACAAACCATTGGATATTAATTCCGAAATACTTAAAGAATTGTAAAATTGAAAGTTGATTTCTAACGATGAGTTATGAATTATGAGTTTTTTCTAATTGAAAGTTGAAAATTGAAAGTTGAAAGCGAACAGTCCAAAAACAGGTGAATCCTGTCTAAAAGAAATATTGCCTAAGGCAAAATACCCTCTGTGGTTCTCAGGTTGTTTAATTTAAAATTCAAAATTCCTCAGAGGCTCTCTGTGTCATTCAATTCCTAATTCAAAATTCGTAATTCCTAATTGAAAAAGGATGAATATTTTTGTTGCAGAAAACATTACGAAACAATATTCCGGTCAAAAGGCGCTCGACAATGTGAGCATTTCAGTGGAAAGTGGGAGTGTTTTTGGATTGCTGGGGCCCAATGGCGCCGGAAAAAGCACCTTGATTCGTATTATCAATCAGATTATTGCACCCGACAACGGGACTCTTTTCTTTGAAGGTGAAAAACTTCAAACCAAACACATAGCCCAAATGGGCTATTTGCCCGAAGAGCGCGGATTGTACAAGAAAATGAAAGTCGGTGAACAGGCGCTTTACCTGGCGCAACTGAAAGGGTTGTCGAAAAAGGAAGCCACTCAGCGCCTGAATTTTTGGTTCGATAAATTTGAAATCGGCCATTGGTGGAACAAGCGTGTGGAAGAACTGTCGAAAGGAATGCAGCAAAAGGTGCAGTTTGTTACGACTGTGCTTCACCAACCGAAATTGTTGATTTTTGATGAGCCTTTCAGCGGATTTGACCCGATTAATGCAGGACTTCTGAAAAACGAAATCCTTGAATTGCGGAAACAAGGCGCCACCATTATTTTTTCCACACACAACATGGAATCTGTCGAAGAACTTTGCGACCATATTGTTTTAATTAACAAATCTAAAAAGATTCTCGACGGAAAAATTTCAGACATCAAGGAACAATACAAAAAGAATATTTTCAGGATTGTTTTCCAATCTACTCCGGATTTTGAGGATTCCTTTTTTGCTTCTTACCGCATTCTTTCCAAAACAAAATCGGAACAAGATACGGAAATTACCCTGCAATTGGAAAAAGATTCGGATGCCACCTTTTTGCTGGAAACCCTTTTACACAAAGTGCGAATTATTTCTTTCAACGAAGTGCTTCCCTGTGTAAATGATATTTTTGTGGAAAAAGTAACTTCTACCATTTAAGTAAAACCCTGATAAATATATGAAGAAAATCCTTTTAATCATTCGGCGGGAATATTTGAGCCGCGTTAAGAAAAAGTCGTTTTTGTTGATGACTATTTTGGGGCCATTGCTTATTTCGGCGCTTTATATTGTACCTTTTCTGGTGCAGAAAGCCGGTACACAAAAGCATGTGGTAGCTGTGATTGATGAAACAGGTTTTTATTATAACAAACTTCATTCAAACCACGAAGTTGTGTTTGTGAGCAAAGATGATTTAATGACAACGACAGAGGATTTGTCGGCAGGGATTTACAGTGCGGTGTTACATGTCCCTATTTCGGAGTATGGGCTTCCGAGCAAAGCCCGGCTACTCTATGCACAAAATCAACCGAGCATTGCTTTGCAGGCCGACATCAGCGCCCAAATGCAGTTGGTTTTGCAAGATAATCTGATATTTCAACTTTGCAATATTCCGGAAAAAGAATACAAAGATATTTTGAGCAAAAAGATAGATCTCCGCACAGAAAATATAGATACCGGCGAAACTTCTTTTGTGGAACTGAAAACCATTTTGGGAATTGTGATGGGGAGTTTGGTTTTTATGTTTATCTTTATGTTTGGGTCGCAGGTGATGACCGGGGTAATGGAAGAAAAAACCAATCGCGTGGTCGAAATTATTGTCTCTTCGGTTCGCCCCTTCCAACTAATGATGGGGAAAGTGGTGGGCGTGGCTTTGGTGGGGCTTACACAGTTTTTTATTTGGGTTCTGCTGAGTGCCGCCTTGCTGGGTAGCCTGCAATTTGTGTTTACCGACACTCAGGCGCAAATGTCGGCAGCTGAACAAGCATCTGTGCTTACCCAAAGAATTCCTTCAGCAGATATGCTTAATTCTGCCGCTCAGGTTCGGGCCGACATGCCTTCGGAATTCCTTTCGGGATTGCTGTCAATAGATTTTTCGGTGATTATTTTTTCGTTTTTCCTTTATTTCCTGTTTGGGTATTTGTTTTATGCCACTTTGTTTGCCGCCATTGGTTCCATTACTGAAAACCAAACCGACAGCCAGCAATTTATTTTTCCCATCAGCATTTTGTTGATTCTTTCGTTGATGCTGTTTCCGGCCATTACCGAAAATCCTTCGGGAGGGATTGCCTTTTGGTTTTCATTGATTCCTTTCACGTCGCCGGTTACCATGCTGATGCGTATCCCTTTCGGCGTACCCATTTGGCAGATTGTGCTTTCTGTCAGCATTTTGATTATAAGTTTTGTTGGCAGCACATGGCTTAGCGCTAAAATTTACCGTACAGGCATTCTCATGTATGGCAAAAAAATTACTTACAGTGAATTGTGGAAATGGGTGAAATACAAATAAATTGAGAATGAAAAAACTAAGTCTTGACGAACTAAACCGCATAAGTGTAGAAGAATTTAAAACCACTGAAAAAATTCCTTTGGTAGTAGTGTTGGACAATATCCGCAGTTTGAATAATATAGGTTCTGTTTTCCGCACTGCCGACGCTTTTTGTTTGCAGGAAATCTACCTCTGCGGCATTACAGCAACT
>JAVBMO010000185.1:0-2759 GCA_031552355.1 Bacteroidales bacterium
CTAATTACCATGACCAATTTCTTGATGGGATTGCGTTTGGAGTTTCAAGCTTACGAAATTTTCTATGCCATCATCAAAGGGGTGGTTTTTGCGTTTATCATCACTTCTGTTTCGGGCTACCGGGGCTATACCGTGAAAGGCGGCGCTTTGGAAGTGGGAAAAGCTAGTACCCGTGCCGTGGTAGAAAGCAGCGTAATTCTAATTATAACGAACTTGGTTCTTACACAACTTTTACTCTAATGATAGAGATTCTGAACGTAAATAAGGCTTTTAACGGACGTGATGTTCTGAAAAACGTTTCGGTAAATTTTGAACCGGGGGTTGCCAATTTGATTATCGGCCAAAGCGGTTCGGGAAAAACCATTTTGATGAAGTCTATGGTAGGCTTAGTGGTTCCCGATTCCGGCAGTGTTTTGTTCGACGGGCGGGATTTCAACAACCTGACAAAAGACCAGCAAAAAGAAGTACGAAGAGATATCGGCATGGTATTTCAAGGTGGTGCCCTTTTCGACTCCATGACCGTGGCCGAAAATATTTTATTTTCCCTGAAAATGTTCAGCAAACAAACCAAAAGGGAGATGATGAAACGGGTTTACTTTTGCCTCGACAGGGTAAACCTTCATAAAGTTGAGAAATTATATCCTTCGGAGCTCAGTGGCGGTATGCAAAAACGTGTGGCTATTGCCCGTGCCATTGCCAACAATCCAAAATATCTCTTTTGCGACGAACCCAATTCCGGCCTCGATCCGCAAACTTCTGTCCTTATCGACCAGCTTATTCTTGAAATCACGAAGGAATACAATATCACTACGGTTATCAACACCCACGATATGAACTCTGTAATGCAAATCGGCGAAAGTATAAACTTTATTTACAAAGGCGAATTGTGGTGGCAAGGTTCAAACAAAAGCATACTTCAAACCGACAATCAGGAATTGAACGATTTTTTGTTTGCCGGTACGTTGACCAAACTTTTGAAAACAATGAGTTCCTGATAAATAGGGCTGAATAATACGGATTAATCTCATTATTTTGTTTAACTATTTCATTTCCGACTTGTTGTTTTAAGAAAAACAAAGATATGAAGACCAAAGAAGAAATAGTTCATAATTGGCTGCCAAGATATACCGGTACTCAAATTGAAGAATTTGGTAAATACATCCTTTTAACCAATTTCGATCGCTATGTGGAATCTTTTGCCAAGCGTTTCAATGTTGAAATCAAAGGTTTGGACAGGGCCATGCCTTCGGCCACGGCAGAAGAAATCAGCATTATAAATTTTGGAATGGGAAGCCCCAATGCTGCAACAATCATGGATTTGCTTTCAGCCATAAAACCGGAAGCCGTTTTGTTTTTGGGAAAATGCGGCGGATTGAAACATGTAAATTCCTTGGGCGACCTCATTTTACCCATTGCCGCCATTAGGGGCGAAGGGACCTCCAACGACTACCTGCCAAGCGAAGTTCCTGCTTTGCCGGCATTTAACTTGCAAAAAGCCATTTCTTCGACCATCCGCGATTTCGGCCGCGACTACTGGACAGGGACAGTCTATTCCACCAACCGAAGGGTTTGGGAATACGACGAAGAATTTAAGGATTATCTCCGCAAAATCCGTTGTATGGCCATCGATATGGAAACTGCCACCATTTTCACGGCAGGCTTTGCCAATTATATTTCCACCGGTGCGCTTTTGTTGGTGTCCGACCAGCCTATGATTTCCACAGGAGTAAAAACCGAAAAAAGCGACCAAATTGTAACCCAGCAATTTGTTGATATGCACTTGGATATTGGCATAGCATCTTTGAAACAGCTTATCAATAAAGGCTTGTCGGTACGCCACTTAAAATTTTAAACAGATGAAAAAAGTTTTTTCCAAAATCCTGAACAACCTTTCCAATTTGTATAAAGTTTTTTTGCTGATTGCAACCATTTTCATTATTATCATGTTGTTTCCCAAGGGAAATACGTTCAAATATGATTTTCAGAAAGGTAGCTTTTGGAAATACAACGACCTTTTTGCCCCTTTCGATTTTGCAATTTTGAAGTCGGAAAAAGACATTGAAAAAAGCAAGCAGCAGATAAAAGCAGATCAGTATTTCTATTTTTACGAAGACACTTCCATCGCCGACCAGCAAAGGATTACCTTAGGAAAGCTTTTGCAAGTGTCATCCATTCCCCAAAACAGGCAAAAGGAAGTTTTCAACACCTTTGAATCGCTTTACAGGAAAGGAATTTTGGCCTTGCCAGACATTCGCGAAAATATAGCCGAAGGCAGCATTATCTTAATCAAAAGCGACAATGTGGGCACCAAATGTTCCCTGAACGATTTTTTTGACATGGAATCGGCCTCGAAATATATCGATAGTGTTACACAAAAGTTGGGTGCAAACGACAGTAAGGAAGCTGCCAAAATCCTGAAACATTTGCTGGTAAACAATATCTATTTCGATGCCAACAAAACCAATATGGAACTGCAAACCCGCCTGACTGACTTTTCTCGCACGGCAGGCATGATTTCCACCGGACAATTGGTTATTGCCAAAGGCGAATATATCACACCCGAAAAATATCAGATTTTACTTTCTTTTGAACAAGAATACAAAGCCAAATACGAAGCCAACTATTCCTTTGAAAACGCATGGATAGGGCAATTCCTACTGATTGCCATTGCTTTTTTAGCTTTATTCCTTTTCTTGCAACTTTTGCAACACCCTATTTTGCAAAGCACGCGAAACATTACATTCATTCTCTTTCTTATT
>JAVBMO010000077.1:0-5610 GCA_031552355.1 Bacteroidales bacterium
TCCCGTTTTTCTTTACATTTGCACTGTGACACTGAGGACAGTAGAGTATGATTGTGACTTGCATTTTACAAAAATACTCTTATTTTTCCTGAGTGTCACTTATTTATAGCAGCATACTTTTTATAACACCTCCAAAAAAAGAATCCTATCTTTGCAAAAATTATATAGTATGACTACAAAATCAAAGAAAATATTGGGAATGGGTAATGCCCTTGTGGATGTTATTATTCCACTGAAAAACGACCATCAATTGCAATTATTGAACTTGCCCAAAGGCAGCATGCAGCTTGTTGATACCGAGACAGCCAACCATGTATTGGACTTTTTCAAAGAAACCACTCCATCCATTGCCTGTGGTGGTTCTGCGGCAAATACCATCAGCGGATTAGCTAACCTTGGCGCCGAAACGGGATTTATCGGAATGGTTGGCAATGATTTCTACGGGGAAAAACTTCGTTCGGAACAGCTTAAAGCCAATATCAAACCACATCTTTTTACCAGTGACCACCCAACCGGAAAAGCCATTACTTTGATGAGCCCCGACACCGAACGTACTTTTGCCACTTATCTTGGCGCAGCTTTAGGTTTAACAATGGATGCCATCTCTGATGAATTATTCGAGGGTTACGATATTTTTCATATTGAAGGCTATTTGGTTCAAAATTATGATCTTATTAGAGGTTCTATTGAGAAGGCCAAGGCCAAAGGATTGAAAATTTCTTTGGATATGTCGAGCTATAATGTGGTGGAAGACAATTTGGATTTTCTGAAAGAAATGCTTTACAGCTATATCGACATTGCTTTTTTCAACGAAGAAGAAGCTTTAGCTTTTACAGGCAAAGGTCCCGAGGAATCAATTGATATTATTGGCGAAAGATGTGAATATGTTGTGGTGAAAGCAGGGGCCGAAGGTTCTTTTGTAAAACACAACAATGAAAAGTGCCGGATTGGCATCACTTCGCAAAACTGTATAGACACCAATGGCGCCGGCGATGGCTATGCAGCCGGTTTTCTATATGGAATTGCTCACAATTTTTCTTTGCAGCAATGCGGGCTTTTAGGCGCTAAAATTGCAGGCGAAGTGGTACAGGTAGTTGGTCCCCGTTTAGAAGACTACACTTGGGAAACACTTAGAAAAGAATTATAATTTTTAACACATTAAATTAAACAAAAATTTCAAACAAAGAACTTATTATCAGCATGGTATATATATAAACTATCTTTTTAACTTGATTTGCTTTTTGAGTATTGGGAAATTGTTTATCTTTGCCACAAATTTACTTTTATTAACATTTTTTAAAAACAAGAAGACATGGCTATAGTAAAAGCATTTAAGGGTTTACGCCCACCAGTTGAGATTGTTAAAGAATTGGCATCTCGTCCTTACGACGTATTGAATTCAGAAGAAGCAAGAGAAGAAGCAAAAGGAAATCCTCATTCTCTATTGCATATCACAAAAGCGGAAATTGACCTTCCTGCCGGTATCGACGAACACAGCCAAGAAGTATATGACAAAGTGGTTTCTAACTTTGCCGATTTCAAAACCAAAGGTTATTTGAAAAAAGATGCTGAAGAAAAACTTTACATCTATGCTCAAACCATGGACGGACGTACTCAATACGGTATTGTAGGTTGTACTCATGTTGATGATTATTTCAACAATAACATCAAAAAACATGAGCTTACACGTAAAGATAAAGAAGATGACCGTATGATTCACGTGAACATTACCAGCGCTAACGTTGAGCCTGTTTTCTTCTCTTATCCAGCCCACAAAGAAATCGATAGCATTGTTGAAAACATTGTAAAAACTCAAAAACCTATCTACGATTTCGTTGCAGATTTCGACGGTTTTGGACACCAATTTTGGGTAATTGACGACAAAGCTACCATCAAAAGAATTGAAGAAATTTTCAAAAACGAAATTCCTTCTTTGT
Organism: Bacteroidales bacterium; assembly: GCA_031552355.1. Taxonomy (GTDB): domain Bacteria; phylum Bacteroidota; class Bacteroidia; order Bacteroidales; family P3; genus JAVBMO01. Next base: position 1,938 of record JAVBMO010000077.1, read on the forward strand.
ACGTTGCCGATGGTCACCACAGAACAGCTGCTGCTGCTCGCGTAGGTTTGGAAAGAAAAGCTAAAAACCCTAACCACACAGGAAACGAAGAATACAACTATTTTATGGCTGTAATTTTCCCTGACAACCAATTGAAAATTATTGACTACAACCGTTTAGTAAAAGACCTTAACGGCTTGAGCACTGAAGAATTTTTGAAAAAATTGGAAGTTTCTTTCGACGTAAAAAAAGGTGGAAAAGAAATCATCAAACCTTCTAAATTACACGAATTTAGCATGTATTTGGATGGCGCTTGGTACACCTTGACTGCCAAAGCCGGTACTTACGATGATAACGATCCTATCGGTGTTTTGGACGTAACTATTTTGTCTAACTTGGTTTTGGACAAAGTTTTAGGCATTACCGATTTGAGAACTTCAAAACGTATTGATTTTGTTGGTGGTATCCGCGGTTTAGGCGAATTGCAAAAAAGAGTGGACAGTGGCGAAATGAAAGTAGCTTTTGCTTTGTATGCTGTTTCCATGAAACAATTGATCGACATTGCAGACACAGGCAATATCATGCCTCCAAAAACTACTTGGTTCGAGCCTAAACTTCGTTCAGGTTTGGTTATCCATGAATTAGACTAGTTCTTAGTTTAAACATAAGACAAAACCCACTTGAAAAATTTTCAGGTGGGTTTTGTTTTGACGATTATTCCTAATCCTCTACTTTCTTTTCACAATCTTTCCCGTTTGAATGATTTGTTTTTCTTTGTTTTCCAAATGATAAAGATAAATTCCTTTTGGCAATGTTTTTACCGAAACTTCTTCCGCTTGACTTTTTATTTCTTTTTGTAAAACAAATTTGCCTGAATTATCATACAATTTGAAAATAAGTAAATCTTGTTGGTATTCATTTAATTGAATTTGAATAAAATCTTTGGTTGGATTGGGTAAAACCGTTGCCAGTTGCTTTATTTTAGGATTTTGACAAGTTTCAACAGCAAGGTAACAATTACTATAAAAGGAATTTTTGTAGATTAGTTCGCTATCTTCATAAGCACATAGCAAATAATGGCCTCCGCTAGACAACATAATTCTTTCACCAACATAAGTTAACCCGCAAATACTTCCAATTCCAGAATACCATGTATCTGCATGATCGACAATATCATTCCCAAAAAGATATTTTAAATAAAAAGACTTTCTCGTAGCACCTTCTATTGCTTCTTCTTTGGTATGATCTACAACTAATAGGATAGAATCACTCCACTTTGTGTTGTCATAATCCACATAGTTTTGAATAAAAACTGTATCTCCTGTTTTTAGCGTAAAATCATAAAGCAATCCTTCTGGAGATGTCGTATTCCTTGCATAAACCCGTCCATTTTCCTCTCTCATAAACCCTACAATTTCAGAATTTTCTTTGCTTATATTTTTTGAGCGGCTAAGGATGGAGTAATTTACGCCATTGATAATGGTGTCGCCACTAAAAAAAATTATGTAAGTATAATGCGTGTAAATAGGAATTTGATGTGGTTCTTCTACATACAATACATTCCATTCTTTTCCTTCTTTTACTATTTCTTGAGAAAAAGCAACTGAACTGAAAAAGGGAAGTAAAACTGATAAAAAGATTTTTGTTTTCATAGTTTCATTCTATTAAGAAAATATAATTCAAAACGTTATACAAATATACAATCTTTTCTGAAACTATCAAGCCGTCCTATCTATTTTGTCAAAATATCTTGTAAGCTTCCTTTAATTTGAGATTTTTCACAAGAAAACACCTGATTTTTCGTTTCTTTTTCCGAAATTTGTTGTCTTTTATAGAAAATATATGACGAGATGAAACGCTTTGGTTCTAAGTTATTTCGAAAATATTTCCTGTCTTTCCTTTTCCTATTCTTTTTGTCGGGACAGGTTTGGGCATCCTATATATTGATTCCCATGGACGAAACTCAGAAAAATCACCTGAAATCATATGGTGTAGCCTATTGGATTTTGGCCAAAGATGTGGAAATAGACTGGCTGTTGAACTACAAGGGGGGGGCGTTCCTTTGTCAGTATCATAGCGATATTGAAAGGGAGTGTAAATTGAGAGGCATTAGTTATAATGTCTTAGCAGATGGCCAAGCTTCATTGATTTTGCAAGAAATTGCTGCACCAGATGCTAATATGGATGCTGTAAAACTTCACAAAGCACCTAAAATTGCTGTTTATTCGCCTAAAAATAAATTACCTTGGGACGATGCAGTAACACTTGTACTTACCTATGCCGAAATCCCTTACGAGGTACTTTATGACTCCGAAATACTTGACGGTTCCTTGCCTTTATATGATTGGTTACACCTTCATCACGAGGATTTTACAGGGCAGTTCGGGAAATTTTGGAGTGCGCATCGCAATAACGATTGGTATAAGGAGGACGTGGCTCAACAAGAAGCTACAGCAAAAAAATATGGTTTCACGAAAGTTTCCCAACTGAAATTAGCGGTATCAAAAAAAATCAAAGATTTTGTTTTGGGTGGCGGATTTATGTTTGCCATGTGTTCTGCACCTGATAGCTACGATGTTGCTTTATCTGCCGAAGGAGTGGATATTTGTCGTGAAATGTTCGACGGCGATGGTATTCAACACAACTGCCAACAAGCTATTGATTACAAAAAAACTTTTGCTTTCACTGATTTTACGTTGGTTACCGATCCTTATTCTTATGAAATTTCTTCTATCGACGTAACAGATACCCGCCCTCAAAATCTTACCGAAAAAAATGACTTTTTTACTTTGTTCGATTTTTCGGCAAAATGGGATTGGGTTCCAACTATGCTTACGCAGAATCATGAAAGGATTATCAAAGGATTTATGGGACAAACTACAGCTTTCAGAAAATCGCAGGTAAAATCCAGTGTTTTAATTTTGGCGGAAAACAAATCCCTAAATGAAGTTCGTTATGTACATGGAACTATGGGAAAAGGTACCTGGACTTTTTTAGGCGGGCACGACCCCGAAGATTATCGCCATTTTGTAGGCGATCCGCCGACAAATTTAGAATTGTATCCCAATTCGCCAGGCTACAGGCTTATATTGAACAACATTCTATTCCCTGCTGCAAAAAAAGAAAAGCAAAAAACCTAAATGATTGGTTTGATATTTTTAGAAAAAATTCAATACGATGGAAAAAAATTTCAAACCACAAAAATCAATGAAATTTTCTCTCTTATGATTCAGGAAGATAAGATGTTAAAAAAAAGACAGAACCCCGTAATTGAAGTTCTGTCTTGTAAAGTGACCACTCACAGGATTCACCTGTAACCTTCTGATCCGTAGTTATAAAATAGTCATTCTATCTATTTTTCTTTCATTTTTATCATTTAGCATATTTATTGATATATCATTAGTATCCGGTTATAAATCAAAACAGGTTCAGCTATTTATCTTTAATAGGACTTGTCATTTTGTAATTATTCTTTATAAATAGTTTATTTATAACCAATCCTGTCCTAAATAAATTTTAGCGCATCTGGGGTATCGCATAAATAGCCCCATTTAGCGTATGCTATTAGTGAATTTAGAAAAGAACCCCCTGTATGTATTTTGGTACCACATCGGGCGGTTCCTCAAATGGCTTGTCCAACCAATACTGCAAGTCAATCTTAACAAAGAGGTTTAACCTGATAAAAGCTACCAGG
>JAVBMO010000130.1:0-2905 GCA_031552355.1 Bacteroidales bacterium
TATTTTCTTTTAGACTTACGATTTTTTCCATCAACGGATGTTGCAAATGGAATTTTAGTGCATCGTTGTCTGTATAAAAATTTTCCATATTATTTGATTTTTAATATTCTATATTTGTTTTTCTGTAGTTTTACTTTAGATGATTGAAACTACTTATTGGGTATCTTTTTGTTTCAGAATATCCCTGATTTCGGCAAGTAGAATTTCTTCTTTACTTGGTTCCGGTTCAACTGATGGAGCTGGTGCAGCTTCTTTCTTTTGGTACAATTTATTAATAATTTTTACCACCAAAAAGATTGAAAAAGCAATGATAATGAAATCGAAAATTACTTGTAGAAAATTACCGTAATTCAACGTTACGGCATTCACTGCATTTCCAGTTGCATCAACGGTTGCGTCTTTCAGCGTGATTTTTAAATCCGTGAAATTTACACCACCAACTAACAAGCCTATGGCAGGCATGATAAGGTCAGAAACGACAGACGTTACAATTTTCCCAAAAGCACCACCAAGCACAACCCCCACAGCCATGTCTATGACGTTGCCGCGCATGGCGAATTGCTTGAATTCTTGAAATATTTTCATCTGTTTATTTCGTGTTTGCTTTATAATATTTAATCATTTTAGGCAAAATATCCGCAACATCGCCAATAATGCTGTAATCTGCAATGGCATTTATAGGGGCTTTGGCATCGGTATTAATAGAAATAATTTTTGCCGATTGATCCATGCCTGCACGATGTTGCACTGCACCGGAAATTCCGCAAGCAATATACAATTTGGGGCGAACAGTAACACCGGTTTGTCCCACTTGGCGTTCGTGTTCGGTAAATCCACCGTCCACAGCAGCACGGGTTGCGCCCACTTCGCCGCCAATCAATTCTGCCAATTCTTGCAAAAGTTTGAAATTTTCCTTGCTACCCATTCCATAGCCGCCGGCAACAATAATTTGTGCATTTTTAATATTGATTTTTTGTTGTTCAATATGGCGGTGAAGGATTTTTAGAGCAAAATCTTCATTGGTCACATATTTTTCAACTTCCAACTTATTCAATTTGCCGGTATGAGAAGCGTTGAAAACTTCTTTTTTCATAACGCCCTCGCGAACCGTAGCCATTTGTGGGCGAGTTTCCGGATTGATAATGGTGGCAATAATATTACCGCCAAAAGCAGGGCGAATTTGATATAAAAGTTGGTCATATACTTTGCCGGTCTTGTTTTCGGTATGGCTGCCTATTTCCAAACTGGTACAGTCGGCAGTAAGCCCACAACGCAAAAAAGAAGCCACGCGTGGCGCCAAATCACGACCTACCGAAGTTGCACCAAACAAAGCGACTTCCGGTTGTTTTTCTTTAAAAAGTTTTGTGATAATTGAAAAATGAGGTAGGGTTTGGTAAGGGAACAAACGTTTATCCTGTGCAAAATTGATAATATCAACGCCATAAGGATAAAGTTGTTTTTCAATGTCTTTCAATTCGTTTCCAATAACAATGGCTTCCAATTGAACTTTCAATTCCTGAGCTAATTTTTTTGCCTTTGAGCAAAGTTCCAGACTTACGTCGGCAATTGTACCTTCTTCGGTAACTTCGCAATAAACAAATACGTTATTCATATCTTTATTATATATTAAATTCGTAAATAATTATCCTAAAATGTGTGTATCAATCAATTCTTTCATCAAAGCGTTGATTTCGCCGTCGGCGTTAGAAAGTATTTTGCTTTCTTTTTGTGTAAGTACCACATTTTCAATGTTTTTTACTTTGGTTGGCGAACCTGACAAACCTAACCAGTTTTCGTCGGCAGACAAATCGGCCGCTGACCATTCTACGATTTTTAAGTAAGGTTTTTCATTCCATAAGCCTGTATAATCGTTGTCGGCTTCTTGTTGTTCTGTAACTGTAGCCGCTTTTTTGTATTTCATTATTAATTTGGCATGGCGTGAACGGCATTCAGGCGCAGAACTGTGAACCGTTACCAAAGCGGGATAAGCTGCTTCTACAACTTCAATACCTCTTTCCAAACGGCGTTTTATTTGGATTTTATCTTTCGATACTTTTTCTACTTCTTCGGCATAGGTAATTTGTGGAAAACCCAATTTTTCTGCGGCTTGAGGGCCTACTTGGGCAGTGTCTCCGTCGATAGCTTGGCGTCCGGCAAAAACCAAATCTATTTTGCCTAATTTTTTCACAGCCAAAGCCACCGCATACGATGTAGCCAAGGTGTCGGAACCGGCAAATTTGCGGTCTGTAACCAAAAAGCCGTTGTCGGCGCCGCGATACATAGATTCACGAATAATTTCGGCAGCACGGGTCGGCCCCATCGTAATAATGGTTACAGTGCTTCCGGGAACTTGGTCTTTTACATGTAAAGCCATTTCCAACGCATTCAAATCTTCGGGATTAAAAATGGCAGGCAAGGCTGCGCGATTTACGGTACCATCAGCCTTCATGGCGTCTTTCCCAACATTGCGGGTATCCGGTACTTGTTTTGCTAAAACTACAATTTTTAAACTCATTATTATGGTATTTGGTTATAAAATTTTTATGCCAAGGTGCAAAGATAATAAAAATACACAGACTATGAATTTAAATTCTAAATTTTGAGCTTAAAATTAGTATGGTTTTATCTTTCATGTAAATAAGGATTCACCCCCTTTTTATGAAAAAAATGAAGATATCAAGAATACTATAGGTTCCTTTTGATTTTGTTAACCTACATTAATAATAAAAAACCTTTCAATTAAAGAAAGCATTCGCTTTGTTACAAAGCCTTGCAGATAAAATTTTCCTTTCATAGAAATAGCAATGAATTAAAATCGTATTTTTGCAAAAAATAGATATCTAGCATACATATGACAAATTTACCTCATTTACAAAATATTGCGGCGCAAGTTAGAAGAGACATT
>JAVBMO010000186.1:0-18092 GCA_031552355.1 Bacteroidales bacterium
AAAATTTTTCGACTATATTTGTATGTTGCATATTTGTAAGTTGTTTTTATATTTACTTGAAAATCAAATATAAAATTACAACTTTTTATTCAAATATGCAACTCTTTTATCTTTTTTCTTACATCGAACTCAGGTTATCAAGAAAATAAATGTTGTAAATCAGTAACTTATAAAAACATTAGTTAGAATGGCAAAGATAGTAAAGTCCATGGTTATTTTGTCTTTGCCGAAGTGTCGGAAGCGGTTGAAGTGTTTATTGGGTTTCATTTGCACGAAGACTACTTCCGGTTCTAGGGGCTTCTAGAACGATGTTTGTGCCCTTTTTCTGAAAGAAGGCTTTCAATTGTAGATACAAAGCTACCTCAGATTAATTTCTTAAAAAATCAAGCAAATATGTCAATGTTTAGTAATACAAAAAAGCCTGCCACAAAATTTGCAGCAGGCTTTTAATGAATTTCTCTTACGAGAAAACTCTTAGAATTTCCAACCTAAACGGATAGCGGGTTCGCAGTAAAATCCAAAATTAAAAGAAGAACTATAATCTTTATCTTCAACTGTTACACCATTAAAAGTTGTTTCAACTGTACCTGTAGAAAGTGTATTAAGTCCTAAGCCAAGTTCAGCACCAACAAACAAGTTTTTTGTAAAATAATAATCAAACCCAGTGAATACATTAAAAGCAAAACCAAAACCTGAATTACCTAATGTACTGGCTCCTTTTGTTTCTGTTTTGTCTGTTCCATCATCTTCTGATCTTTTTGCGCTAGCCATTGCAATGCCTATTTCAGCACCACAATAAAGAGAGGTTTTTTCCCAATTTCCAAAATGATATTCTATACCTGGAATAATGCCAAATGTAAACAAACTATTTTTTTCAATAGTTTCTACTTCTGGGCTAACACCTGGATCTGTAAAATCATGGTTGGTTGTTGATTCAAAATTAAAATCTAAGCCTACTCTTACTGCCAAATTATCAGATAAGAAATAGCGCCCTTTAATTCCCATTGGAAGAGAAAAATTTGGACCATCAATTACCGTGGTGTTGTTAACGGCATTTACAACTATAAGCCCTAGAGGATTAAAATTCAACTCTGTTGCAAACGTACCTTTTGTAGGTTTGTACTGTGCTTGAGCTACTCCACTTAGAGTGATCAAAGCTACTGCGAAAAATAATACTTTTTTCATGTTTTAAAGTTTTAAATTAAACTTTTGGTTAATTATTTATACAAAAGTACATATTTAGTAATCTCTAAAGAGTTATTGCAAAATTATTTTTCAACAATTTAATAAACAATTCTTTTATTCAGCTGGAATACAGAATTTAATGTTCGGTATTTTTTAACGGAAGGGGAGACAGGAATAAACGGTGAGATCAACCTAAGAGCAAACAACAATCGCCATAACTTAAAAAACGGTAATTGTTGCTTAGGGCATGTTTGTAAACATTTTCCCAGTTGCTGCCAATCATAGCTGAAACCAAAAGAAGCAAAGTGCTTTTTGGTTGATGGAAATTGGTAAACAACCCATCTATAATTCTGAACCGGTAGCCCGGCGTAATCATCAGTTGAGTTTTTCCAAATAAAGTTTTTTGCTGGGTTTTCGTCATTTCGGCAAGAATGGCTCCTAACGATTCTTTTGCCGAAACAGTAACATTTTCCTGTTTGCCGTCCCATTGTAAAATATCCATTTCGTTTCCGGCTTTTCCTGAAAGGATTTTCACCCCATGCCAGTAAATGGATTCCAATGTCCGTGCCGAAGTGGTTCCCACGGGAATAACCGTTTGCCCGATTTTTGCATATAAATGTTCCAGAAAACTTTTTGAAATTTCTACCTGTTCGGCGTGCATCACATGTTTGCTGACATGGCTTGTGGTCACAGGCTTGAACGTTCCCGCGCCAACATGCAAAGTAACAAAATCGGTTTCTATGTTTTTTGCTTTTAATTCCGAAAAAATAGTTTCCGTGAAATGCAGGCCTGCCGTTGGGGCAGCCACAGAACCCTGACTTTTTGCATAAATGGTTTGGTAACGGTCTCTGTCAGCTGCTTCTGTTTTCCTGTTCAAATACGGTGGAAGAGGCATTTCGCCTATCAATTCCAAAATTTCTTCAAAAGTCAAATCAGAATTATCCCATTCAAAATCCACAATCCATGTGTTTTCAATGGCTTGGCGACGAAAAGCCTTCAACTCAATAAATGTATTCTGATAGGGAATTTGCTTTGTCAGAAAATCTTCGCGCCAACGTTTATTATTCCCCACAAAGCATTGCCAATGGGCTTTTCCGTTTTGCACTTCACGGCCATCTCGAATAGCTTCAAGGCAAAGGATTTCGATAATGCTTCCGGTAGATTTTTGAAAATACAAACGTGCCGGAATTACTTTGGTATTGTTAAAAACCAAAAATGAATCCTTAGGCAACAAATTCGATATTTCTTTAAAAGAATGGTCTTCTAAAGTTCCATTATTCAACAGCAACAATTTGGTGTCGTCGCGATTGGGAAGTGGGTATTTTGCTATTTTTTCTTCCGGCAGGGAATAATCAAAATCCTCTATGCTAATTTCTTCTGAATTAAGCATTTTCGGGTTTTATTTTTGTTCTACCAAACAAAAATCGTAGCTTTCCATGATTGGGTTGTGAAGAAGCAATCGACAAGCTTTATCAACCTTTTCGGAAGCTTCGGCTTCGGTTTTAGCTTCTATTTCCAACGTGATATGTTTTCCAATGCGAACATTGGCAATTTCGTCCAATCCGATATTTTTCATATTTCCGCTAACAGCTTTTCCTTGAGGGTCTAACAATGCTTTTAGAGGCATTACATTAATTTCTGCAATAAATTTCATTTTAATGCTGATTTTGGTTATTTGTTATTTGTTGATTGATTATTTGCTTCACATTTCTTGCTTATCAAATTATTGGCAAGCGACAAAATTATATACAAAAGTACAACAAAAGAAATTGCCAGCAACTGCAAGAAACAAAAAAGTATGATAGAAAGACCTAAAAATATGAATTTGAACTTATTGTCAGACCATTTAAAATTTTTGAATTTCAAAGAAAATAAAGGAATTTCTGCAACCAACAGAATAGAAAAAGAAATTACCAAAATCGTTAGTACTAAAGGATTTTCAAAAAAGTCGGTAATTACGTTTTGATTCACCAAGTTCGTTCTCATGAGTGCAATTCCACACCAAAACAAAGCATTGGCCGGAGTTGGAAGCCCAATGAAAGAGGTGGTTTGCCGTTTGTCAATATTGAATTTTCCCAAACGGTAAGCCGACAACATGGGAATAAGAAACGCAACAAAAGGCAACAAATCGCTGCAAAGGCATGAGGACCAAACACACGACGCTTTCAACAAATAAAAAGCCAAAAAACCGGGTGCCACGCCAAAAGTAACCACATCGGCCAAAGAATCCAATTGGATTCCCAACGGCGATTGCACTTTCAGCAAACGCGCAACCATTCCGTCGAAAAAGTCGAAAATGGCGCCGAGAAAAATGAAACTTACTGCGTAGGGAATATTTTGCAATTCTATCAATGAATAAATGGAAAGGCATCCGCACAATAAATTCAGCAGGGTTATGGTGTTGGGGATTTGTTTTTTTATCATGGAATTTTAAAATTAAAAAAGGAACTTCACTTAACATAGGATGTCAAATAAAGTTCCCCGAATATATAAACCAAAAATATATCGATTATTTCTTTTGCTTCATTTTTGCATCCATGCTCATTGTGGCATGTGGCACCACGCGCAAACGCTCTTTGGGAATCAGTTCGCCGGTTATTTTGCAAATTCCGTAAGTTCCGTTTTCAATACGGATAAGCGCTGCTTCCAAGTCTTTAATAAATTTTTGCTGACGGGCTGCCAAGCGTGAATTTTCTTCTTTTGAAAGCACACTGTACCCTTCTTCCAAAACCTTGAAAGTGGGCGACGTATCTGTAATATCGTGCTCTTCATTGTTGGTAAAAGCTTCAGTAAGTAATTCCAAGTTTTTGCGAGCTTTTTCAAGTTTTACCAAAATAATTTCCTTAAATTCTTGCAATTCTGCTTCGGAATATTTGGTTTTTTTCACTTCAGTTGCTTTTTTTTCCATAACTTCTCCTTTCCTTCTTAAAGAGATTTGTAAAGTGCAAAGATAATTGAATATTTCACAAATTCAAATCCGTGATTTTATAAATTCGCTTCCTTTGTTAACAGGCAAAAGAATTATGACCTTGAGATTTTTTGATTTACTTCAAAAAACACGCCAAATTTTGACAAAGAAAACAAACGAAAAAAAGGAGACCTTTTGATGTGTCTCCTTTTTTTGTGGCATCGACTGGAATCGAACCAGTGACACAAGGATTTTCAGTCCTCTGCTCTACCAACTGAGCTACGACGCCATCATCAATTTGGAGTGCAAAGGTAAGTATTTTTTTATTAAATGCAAAAAAATATCGAAAAAATATCGAAAATCAGACAAAATACAACTGAAAACAAATGCATTATGATTTACCTTCTTCATCCATCACAATTTTCTATTTTCCCAAAAAGCCCTTCATTATAATCATCATAAGCTTTGATGATTTCAGACATGGAATTCATAAGAAATGGGCCATGAGCAATAACGGGTTCGTTCAAAGGTTTTCCACTGAATATCAAAAATACTGTATTTTCCGGTGCTTCGAATTCAATGTCTGTTCCTTCGTTTTCGAACAAAACAAAATGTGATTTTGGAATTTCTTTTTCGTGATTTATTTTCAGGGAACCTTCAAGTACCAACAAACCGGTATTGTATTTTTCGGGGAAGGAAAGTTTTGTTTGTCCGTTTTTTTCAAGGTAAACGTTGTACATTTCTATTGATGCAGAACTTGTAAAGTCACCTTTTTTATTTTGAAATTCACCGGCAAGAATTTCAACTTTTCCCATTTTATTTTCCAAATAGACAACTGGTGTTTCAGCTTTTCTCAGAACCTGATATGAGGGTGCAATCATTTTATATTCCTGTGGTAATGCTATCCACATTTGCACCATTTGAAAAAAGCCTCCCTGGTTAACAAAATCTTCGCTTTGAATTATGTTGTGTGTGATTCCGGATCCCGAAGAAAGAAAAATACTGTCTCCCGAATTAAGGATTTCAGTATTTCCAAAACTATCGCAATGCTTTACTTTTCCTTCATAGAGAAGGGTTAAACATTCAAGTCCTCTGTGTGGATGTTCTCCTACTTCCCTTTTCTCCTCTGCCGGAGGAAGATATTTTTTTTCACTATAATCTAATAAGTAAAAGGGGCTTGTTCGTTCTTCAAGTGAGTCTTGGGGGAGAAAACCACGAACAGAAAAACCCTTCCCCGGTTCGTATGGATCGGGAGGCAGCATTATTTTTTCTATTTTTCTTAGTTTCATGGCATGATAGTGGTTAGTAAAAGCACAACAAACAAAAGTGGCATTTGTTTATTCACTATTTGAAATTTTATAGATTTATATTTTTTGAGATTTACAGAACTTTGGTTTTCAAGTCCTTTTTTAATTCAAAAATGTAGATGCCTGCAATGTATGCCAACAACAGGATTGTGTTGAAAACATACCTCAAAATGCCATCTCCAAAGGGAAGGTAAAAACTAACGGAAAAAATTATTACAGGAAAGATTATGTAAAGTAAATTTCTTGAAAGCTTGTAGGGGATGGGGTAATATTTTTGACCAAAAATAAACGATACAACCATCATGACCGTGTAACATGCCAAAGTTGCATAAGCCGAACCCACATAGCCGAAAAGAGGTATCAACAAGAAATTTAAAGCAATGGTTATTCCGGCGCCAACGAATCCTATAATGGCGCCAAAAATAACTTTGTCGGTCAATTTGTACCAAACCGAAAGGTTATAATAAATCCCCAAAAACCAATTGGCCAGCAAAAGGATTGGTACCACAGTAATCCCTACACGAAACTTTTCCCCAACAAACAACATGACAACATCTATGTAAAGCATTACGGTAAGGAAAATAATACTGCAAACAATGATAAAATATTTCATCAAAACGGCATACGTCTGTTGAGCCCCTTGATGCTTGGCCCTTTGAAAGAAAAAAGGTTCTGCTGCAAAACGGAATGCTTGAATAAACAAGGTCATAATGATGGAAATTTTATAGCAGGCGCCATAAATTCCCAATTGTGCCATTGGGTTTTGTGCGTCAGGTATCAAATATTTCAACACCATCCGGTCAAAAACTTCATTTAAAATACCGGCCAAACTCCCCAACATTATAGGGAATGCGTAGAAAAACATTTCTGCCCACAATTTGCGGTTCAAATTTAATTTCACCTGCAAAAATTCAGGAGCAAGGAAAACAAAGGATATCAAGCTGGCCAACAAATTCGAAAGGAAAATATACAATACTTTATTCTCGGGATTGTAAACAAATGTTACGATTTTTTCTATGCCCGGATTTCCGCAGGAAAGCAGAAGTGGACACACCACCAAAAAAAACAAATTAAAAAATATGTTGGCGCTAATTTCGATGGTTTTTATAACTGCAAATCGAATGGGGCGTTGCTGCTGGCGAAGCAAGGCAAACGGTATGGCACGCAAGGCATCCAACGCCAAAATGGCAGCCACAATAGCAATATATTCGCTATGCGAAGCATACCCAAAAACGGAAGCTATGGGAACTCTGAAAGCCACGCAAAGCAACAGAAATGCAGAAGAACTTATAAGCAATGAAGTAAAGGCTGTGCTGTAAACATCGTTATATTTTTCGTTTTTCTGCGCATAACGGAAAAATGCCGTTTCCATTCCATAGGTAAGCAACACCATGAACAGGGCAATGTAGGCATAGAAATCTGTTACCACACCATACTGCGATTCAATTAAAGTCCGGGTGTAAAGGGGAACAAGAAAATAGTTGAGAAGCCGGCCAACAATGGTTGGAAGTCCATAAATGGCGGTTTGTCCGGCTAATTTTTTCAGTTGTCCCATAGGGTAAATTTTCGTGGCAAAGGTACAATATTTATAACAAACGGGATTTTAGATTCTGAAAAATTATCATTCCTATTTATTTTCCTGTAAAAAGGTAAAACTTTTCCCCTTCTTTGCTGTTTAAAAATAAATTTATTCCTTTGTTTTTTAAGTATCTTTGCAAGATTGTAGATTGAATCAATAGCACTTATGACACAAATCATCAAACTCAAAAAGGGCTTGGATATCAGGCTTGCAGGCGCTGCTGAAAAAGTGGTTACTCCTATTTTGAGTAAAATTTACGCCGTGAAACCTACCGATTTTATGGGCGTAACGCCTAAACTACTTGTCAATGAAGGCGATGAAGTAAAAGCCGGAACCGCTTTGTTTTACAGCAAAGAAAATGAACGGATTGTCTTTACTTCGCCTGTCAGTGGTGTGGTGACGGAAATACAGCGCGGCGAAAAACGGGTAATTGAAGCCATTAAAATACAGGCTTCGGCAGAAGTGGATTATGTCGATTTTGGAAAAACGGCATTAAGCAGCCTTTCGCGCAAGGAAATTATTGACAAAATGCTAAAAAGCGGCATATGGCCATTGCTTCGTCAACGCCCCTACTCCATCATTGCCAACCCTTCCGACACGCCAAAAGCCATTTTTGTTTCGGGGTTCGACTCTGCCCCCCTGGCACCGGATTACGATTTAATTGTACATGGCAAAGCCGACGCTTTTCAATTGGGGTTGGACGCCTTGGCAAAATTGAGCGATGGCTTGGTTCATCTAAATTTGCATCCTGAAAAGGATTTGTCGGGAGTTTTCAGAAATTCCAAAAACGTACAAATCAACTGGATTGAAGGAAAGCACCCTGCCGGTAACGTAGGGATTCAAATCCACCATATTGACCCCATCAACAAGGGCGACATTGTTTGGTATATGAATCCGCAAGATGTTTTGACTTTAGGCCGTTTGTTTTTGGAAGGGCGCTACAATGCCGAAAAAATCATTGCCGTAACGGGTTCTGAATCCTCAAAACCACATTATTACAAAACCATTGCAGGTTGCAACATTGCGCCCATTGTACAAGATCAATTGAAAACGGAAAATGTACGCTGCATCAGTGGAAATCCTTTGACGGGAAAGACTATTGCCTCCGATGGTTTCTTGGGCGCTTATCACCATCAATTGACATTTTTGCCCGAAGGGAATCATTACGAATTTTTAGGCTGGGCCATGCCGGGATTGAAAAAATACAGCTTCTCCAAAACGTTCTTTTCAGGGTTTTTACCGAAAAAAGAGTATGCTTTAGACACCAATTTGCATGGCGGGAAAAGAGCTTTTGTGCTTACCGGCGAATTTGAAAAAGTGGTACCTATGGATATTTTGCCTTTAGCTTTAATCAAAGCCTGTATTATAAAAGATATTGACTTGATGGAAAACTTAGGCATCTACGAAGTGGATGAGGAAGATTTTGCTTTGTGCGAATTTATCGATGTTTCCAAAACCGAAATCCAAGCCATTATCAGGGAAGGATTGGACTATATTCGCAAGGAAAACGCTTAATTCAATTAAGAATTAAAAATGAATAATTAAGAATTTGTTGCAGAGTTTGGCCTTGGGGCTAAACAATTTAAACAACTCAACAATTAAACAGATGGACAAATTACGAGAATTTTTAACCAAGATAAAACCCAATTTTGAAAAGGGTGGGAAGTTTGAAAAATTTCATTCAACTTTCGATGCTTTTGAAACATTTGCGTTTGTACCCAACAAAGTAACCCGCCAAGGAAGCCATATCCGCGATTCCATTGACATGAAACGCACCATGTCCATTGTCATCGTGGCCTTAATGCCGGCTTTATTTTTTGGTATTTGGAATGTGGGTTACCAGCATTTTTTGTCATTGGGAGTTGCTTCCGGATTTTGGCAAAACATAGGTTTCGGTTTGTGGAAAGTCCTCCCTATTATTGTGGTTTCATACGTTGTGGGCTTGGGAATTGAATTTATTTTCGCCCAAATCCGCGGACACGAAGTCAATGAAGGATTTTTGGTTTCGGGCATGCTGATTCCAATGGTTATGCCACCCGATGTCCCTCTTTGGCAAGTGGCCATAGCGACAGCTTTTGCAGTCATCATTGGCAAAGAAGTCTTTGGTGGAACCGGCATGAATTTTATGAATCCGGCTTTGGTGGCGCGTGCATTTTTGTTTTTTGCGTACCCGTCCCAAATGTCGGGCGACAAAGTGTGGATTGCCGAAAAAGCCGATGCCTTTTCAGGCGCCACCCCTCTTGGGACTGCCATGGTTGAAAATGCCGCCAATCCTGCAATGCCGACCGAAACATTTTTGTCGAAATTGCCCAGTTCAATGGACATGTTTTTGGGGTTTACTCCCGGTTCCATTGGCGAAACGTCTAAGTTAGCCATCCTTTTGGGCGCTTTGATTTTACTTTTTACCCGTTTGGGAAGTTGGCGAGTAATGCTTTCCGTGGTATTGGGAGGTTTGTCAATGGGATTGATTTTTAATTTACTTGGAACATCGCCCTACACACAATTTCCGCCCTATTACCATCTGTTGATGGGCGGTTTTGCTTTTGGTTGTGTGTTTATGGCCACTGACCCTGTTACAGCTTCGCAAACCAATACCGGAAAATGGATTTATGGTTTTCTGATTGGCGTTATGGCCGTATTGATTCGCGTGGCCAATCCGGCCTATCCTGAAGGTATGATGTTGGCTATTCTGCTGATGAATGTCTTTGCCCCATTGATTGATTATTATGTTACCGATGCCAATATCCGCCGACGTAAAAAACGCGCGAAAATCATTATACAAAAGCAAACAATTAAAATATAAATAGCATGTTTTCAAATAAATATATTTTCATTTATTCAGCCATTTTGGTGGTGGTAGTAGCTGCTGTATTGGCTTCTACGGCTTTTTCACTGCAACCTTTCCAAGACAAAAATGTTGAAGTGGAAAAAATCCAAAATCTTTTGGCTGCCGTAGGTGAACCCTCTACCAAAGAAAATGCCCAAGAACTTTATAATAAATATTTTACGGAAGAATTGGCTATCGATTCCAAAGGCGAAATCGTAAGCCTTTACAAAGCAGGCAAAAAAGCGGAAGGGCAAGATATTCGACCTTTCAACATTGATTTAAAAGCTCAGCAAAAATTGCACAAAGACGGCAAAGAATCTGTGATGCCGCTTTATGTTTATGAAAAAGATGGCAAACGGCTCTATGTGGTACCGTTGTTAGGAACCGGCCTTTGGGGACCCATTTGGGGAAATATTGCTTTCAGCATTGATTTCAATACCATTGTGGGAAGCACTTTCGACCATAAAGGCGAAACACCGGGTTTGGGCGCCGAAATTGCCAACAAACCTTTTCAGGAAAGATTTTTGGGTAAAAAGATTTTTGACCAAAACAATCATTTTACATCGGTAACAGTAAAAAAAGCTGCGGATAAAAATTCCGAACACGAAGTAGATGCGCTTTCGGGCGGAACCATCACTTCCAACGGCGTTTCGGCAATGATTCATGATTGTTTGTCATTTTATCAACCGTATATTCAGGGATTAAAAAAACAAATTAATAATTAATTAAACAGTGGTTTATGAAAAAACAGTGGCTTTTATATATCGGACTCGCAGTAATTTTATTTAGCGCTTGCTGCTCGAAAAGCACAAAAGACAATTCTCAGTCGTATGTTGAAATAATGGGAAAAGCTGAAAAAGAGGTAGATCCCGATATTTTTTATTTAAGCATTACATTGAGTGAAAATAATGCTTCCAAAAGCGATATAAGTTCTTCTGAACAAAAACTGATTGGAACCTTGAAATCATTGAATATTGACCCCAAATCGGATTTGACCGTTACAGGTATGTCGGGAGACAATTGGTATTGGTGGAGAAAAAGCCGCACAGTGTATCAAAATAAAAGCTATTTATTGAAAAGCAACGATTTGAATGTTGTAAACAAACTATGCGACAAACTTGACAGTATGGGAAATCTCAATTACTATTTAAGTAAAGTGGATTATTCAAAAATAGACGAATTAAAAAAAGAAGTTCAGCAAGAAGCTGTAAAGCAAGCCCGTATAAAAGCGGAAAATCTGTTAAGCGGCGAAAACCGCAAAGTAGGCGAACTTGTTTATTTGCATGAAAATGAAATCTACACCGGAAACCCAATGCCTATGTATAATAAACAAATGGCATTCGAGGTGGCGGACCAAGCTTCAACAGTTGATTTCAACAAAATGAAAATATCGTACGAAGTAGTTGCGCGGTTCAGCATAAAATAATTTATTGACAACGTTACCCTAAATGGAAGAATTTAAAAAGCAAATGCAACTAACACTTGAAGATTATATCGAATATAATCAAACATTTCATAGACGTAATAAAAGTACGTTCGTGAAATGGGGTGTGCCCTGTGTTTTTGGAGCTCTTTTTGGAGGTATGTCCATTTTTATGGAAAACATTACAGCAAAAGGTGGATTCATCATTTTCATGACCATCATGGGTTTTATTTTGGGGTTGATGATTTTTCGGACATTACCATTTTTACTTTCCATTACCTTTGGAAATCCATTGATTATCTACTTTTCCAAAAGAAAGTATAAGAAACTGAAATCTTTGCAAAACGAATACACCATCATTGTAAATGATTCAGGGGTTGAAACAATGTCTTCAGAAACCAAAACGTTTGTGGTTTGGAATAGAATTTTGAAAGTTTTGGAGAACGAAAAAGCGTATTATCTATTCATTTCCAACACTGTGGCTTTTATACTTTTGAAACGTTATGTAGAGTCTATGGAAGAAATGGTTTTTCTTCAAACGCAAATTAATAAAAATATACCTTCTTCAAAAATAAAATTTTTTCCTTTGAGATAATTTTATTCCGATGAGGGAATCAATTATGAATGTAAAATATTAAAACTTAAAACATTCAACAAAATGAATTTTAAACTTTTAAAGAATCCGTTAAACAAAGAGAACCCCATTACTGTTCAGGTTTTGGGAATTTGCTCAGCTTTGGCTGTAACGGCAAAATTGCAACCGGCAGTCGTCATGGCGCTTTCGGTGGTGGTGGTAACTGCTTTTTCTAATTTGGTAATTTCTGCTTTGCGAAATACCATTCCGCCACGTATCAGAATTATTGTGCAACTGGTTGTGGTGGCGTCAATGGTAATTATTGTTGACCAAGTACTGAAAGCCTTTGTGTATGACGTAAGTAAACAACTTTCTGTTTTTGTGGGATTGATTATTACCAATTGTATTGTCATGGGGCGTTTGGAAGCTTTTGCCATGGCCAACAAGCCCATCCCTTCCTTTATTGATGGAATCGGGAACGGCTTAGGATATGGCATCATTTTGGTAATATTGGGATTTGTTCGTGAACTTTTCGGCAGCGGCACTCTTTGGGGACAGACTGTTATTCCCCAAATTGCCTACAATGCAGGTTACTCCAACAACACCCTTTTCATTTTGCCGCCAATGGCATTGATTTTAGTGGGAATTATCATTTGGATACAACGCTCGAAAAACAAAGACCTCTGCGAAAAGTAGGAGTAAGACACAGAGAACCACAGAGCCGACACAGAGGATCACAGAGGATTTTTTCGAAATCAATTAAAGATTCTAAAGAAAATTTGAGATAGCGTAGGACACAAAGAAATGCAAAGCAGACACAGAGAATTGTAGAACAGATACAGAGGACCACATAGAATTTTTTCGAAATCAATTAACGATTCTAAAGAAAATTTGAGATAGCAAATGAATTTTACAGATATAAACAAACTTACAGAAATTATTATTGGATGCGCCATTCAGGTGCATAGAGAATTAGGTCCTGGTTTGTTAGAATCTGCTTACGAAGAGTGTCTTGCTTACGAACTGCAAGAGAAAGGATTAAAGGCAGAACGTCAGGTTCCGGTTGCAATAACCTATAAAGAAATTAGACTTGAATGTGGATATAGAATGGATATACTTGTTGAAAATAAAGTCATTGTAGAACTAAAATCTGTAGAAATGCTAATGCCGATACATGAAGCTCAAATCCTGACACAAATGAAATTTGCCGATAAAAAAATCGGGTTATTGATGAACTTTAATGAACTTCTGTTAAAAGATGGCCTTAAACGATATGTAAGATGATTCAAAATATTATGAACGAAGTGAAGAACTTCGTGAAGTAAAAAAACGCTGTAATACTCTGAGTTTCTCCGTGGCTCTCAGTGTCGCAAACCTGAATGAATGAAATGAAAACTCTTTTAATCTCAACATATAAATAAAAACTCTGTGGCACTCCGAGCTTCTCCGTGGCTCTCAGTGTCCCAAAATAAAGAAGAAAAAATGCAAGACATTGTAAATATATTTATCAAGTCGGTTTTTATCGACAATATGATTTTCGCATATTTTTTGGGAATGTGTTCCTATTTGGCCGTTTCCAAAACTGTGAAAACGTCTATGGGTTTGGGCATTGCCGTAACTTTTGTCCTGCTCATTACCGTGCCACTCAATTATTTGATTAACACCTATCTACTCACCAAAGGCGCTTTGGCTTGGATTAGTCCTTCGTTGGCAGATGTTAATCTCAGCTTCTTGAGTTTCATTATGTTTATTGCCGTTATTGCAGCTTTTGTGCAATTGGTTGAAATGGTTGTGGAAAAATTTTCCCCCTCACTCTACAATGCTTTGGGGATTTTCCTCCCTTTGATTGCCGTAAACTGTGCTATTTTGGGAGCTTCTTTGTTTATGCAGGAACGCGAATATCAAAGTGTTGCCGAAGCCACTGCCTTTGGTTTGGGTTCGGGTGTCGGTTGGTTGTTGGCCATTGTGGGGATTGCCGCCATTCGCGAAAAATTGCGTTATTCCGAAATTCCCACTCCGCTAAAAGGTTTGGGCATTACATTTATCATCACAGGCTTAATGGCTTTGGCTTTCATGAGTTTTTTAGGCATAAAATTGTAAATATTGTTTTAATTTGATTTGAATACAAAATGAGCTTATCTATCATACTTTCTATTGGCTTGATTATAGGGACTTCGGTTGCCATATTTTTAATCGTGATCCTTACCTTGGTGGGGCTTTTGCTTTACGCACGCAAAAAACTAAGTCCACAAGGAAAAGTTATTATCAGTATCAACGACGAAAAAGATATTGAAGTAGAACCCGGTTCTTCTTTGCTATCCACGCTTTCGGCAGAAAAAATATTTTTGCCTTCGGCCTGTGGCGGCGGCGGAACCTGCGCCATGTGCCGCTGTAAAATATTAGAAGGTGGCGGCGATATTTTACCCACCGAAACGCCTCATTTTACGAGAAAACAGCAATTGGAAAAATACCGTTTGGGTTGTCAGGTAAAAGTCCGAGAAAACATGAAAATTGAAGTGCCTGAAGAAATTTTCGGCATCAAGAAATGGGAATGCGAAGTGGTTTCAAACCGCAATGTGGCTACTTTTATCAAAGAATTTATAGTAAAATTGCCCGAAGGAGAAATCCTGAATTTCAAATCCGGAGGCTACATTCAAATCGACGTCCCCAAAACCACCGTAAACTACCAAACCGACATTGATGTTGAAGAAGAATACCGATCCGACTGGGACAAATTTAAAATGTGGGATTTGACTATGAAAAATCCGGAACCCTGCTTCCGCGCCTATTCCATGGCCAACCATCCTGCCGAAGGCAATATTGTTATGCTGAATATCCGTATTGCCACGCCGCCTTTCGACAAAAATACGGGCGGATTTATGAAAGTGAATCCCGGAATTTGTTCTTCCTACATTTGGTCTTTGAAGCCCGGCGACAAAGTAACCATTTCAGGGCCTTATGGCGAATTTTTCATCAAAGATACTGACAAAGAAATGATGTTCATTGGAGGTGGGGCCGGTATGGCGCCCATGCGATCACATATTTTCGACCAATTTCTGACCAAGCATACCCACCGCAAAGCAACATTTTGGTACGGCGGACGTTCCTCTAAAGAATTATTCTACCAATCTGATTTCGAAAAAATTGAACAAGAAAACCCGAATTTCAAATTCAATATAGCACTTTCGGAACCTTTGCCCGAAGACCATTGGACTGGTTACACGGGATTTATCCACCAGGTGGTTTTTGACAATTATTTGAAAAATCATCCCGAACCCGAAGAAATTGAATATTATTTGTGCGGTCCCGGCATGATGACGAATGCCGTTATCAAAATGCTTGACAATTTGGGCGTGCCTAAAGAAAATATCATGTTCGACGACTTTGGAAATTAGCCTAAATTAGGAATTTAAGGGCTGAACATCAATTTGAAGATTTGGCGATTAGACAATTTGAAAATCAGAAACCATTTTCACATTTTCAAATCTTCACATTTCCAAATTGGAAGGCTGTTTCAATTTTCAATTCAAAAAAGTTCATCATTCATAACTCATCGTTAAAGAACATTCTCAATTAAACAAACATGGCTAAAAATACTCATTTGATTTCAAAAACCGGATTTATTAAAGGGGTACAATGCCCCAAACAGTTGTATTTGTACAAATATCATTACAACGAGCAAGACCCCAAATCGCCGGAAACTTTGGCAAAATTCGAATGTGGAACCAATATTGGAAAATGGGCTCAACAGCTTTTTCCAAACGGTTTGAACTTGGAACCTACGTCAAAATTCAACTATCAGGAAGCTTTGAAAAACACAAAACTTGCCATAGAGAACAAACAGCCGGTGCTTTACGAAGCCAGCTTTGAATTTGACGGTGTCCTTGTCATCATAGATATGCTTGTTTTGAAAGATGGGAAGTGGCATGCCTTTGAAGTAAAAAGTTCGCACCACGTTTCCGAGGTTTTTCTGTACGATATTTCGCTTCAACATTATGTTATCACCAATTCCGGTATTCCGTTGAAAGACACATCCTTAGTGCTTTTAAGTGAAAACGCCACACCGGAAAAGCTGACCACTCCCGAAAATGATTTTCAAATTATTTCGGTAAAACAAGAAGTGGAAAATAATCAGCTTTATATTGCACGAAAACTGGCTTCGTTAAAAGAAACGCTGGCGGAAAAAGAAATCCCCAAAATTGCCATGGGAGACCAATGCCTTTCTCCTTACACTTGCGACTTCCTTTCCTTTTGCAGACGACAGAGTATCGGTTAGTTTGCTTACAGACTGGAAGCCTTCGACGAAGAAGAATTAGACAGTCGAATACTATTCGAAGATTAGATAATTTGAAAATTATTTCCGCATTTTCAAATTTTGGTGTTTCGACTGTTTACATTTCTCCTTTTATTTTTCCGTAGATTTTGCAGAAAATATAGACAGAATTCACATTAACAAGAAAAATCCTATTTGTCCTGTCGAAAGCAAAATGTTGCGTTGTGATAAACATTCATCGTTAATCATTCACATCGTTAAAAACTCGCTTTCAACTGTCAATTTAAAAAAGCATCATCACTTAGTGTTTGATGAAGAAAATAACAGAATCCTCTCAAAAAAATCCTTTTTAACAGATTCCAAACAAATTTTACCTGTATTAATAGGGGAGAGCGATGGTTTAATCTCAAAAAATATTGAATAGAGAATTTTTATACCTAATTGATTTTTAAAAATATATATAGGTTTCTTTACTTTTTCTCAAAGAAATTTCAAAAAAATAGTTATTGAAACGCGTTTTCTAATTATTTTTTTGTCTTATTCAAATGGTAGTAATTTTACTGACTAAAGCGTGGAAAAGGGATACACGTTTAATAGTGTGATAAAATGCATTTTATGATAATGCAAAGGGCTTTTTTCAAAGAAAAATAAATTTTAGATAGTTCTTGGAACATGGTATGTTCTCAGGGACTAAAGTATATTTTCAAAATTTTAGATATTTTGTTTTTGAAATATCTAAAAAAGGAGAAAATAAAAAGTAGAGATACTAATTGTAGATAAAAAAGAATAAGGGACTTTTTTATTTAATTAATATATTAGATCCGTAAGGGATCTTGTGTAAGGGCTAAAATATTTAAATATTGCAAAAGCGAGTACAGTAAAGGCTTGCAACAGTAATAAGGGACTGTTGCAACTTTTGCGTGTATGTATTTTTGGTTTACGTAAAAAGACATATCAAAAATCATACCAAAACTGTACTCTGTGATTTTTAGAGTGAGAATGTAATGAAATTTAGTGAAATATTCATGGCCCGTGTTTGTGGGGTTATGAAAATTTGAGCAAAATTTTATTCTGTGTTCTTTCGCTGAAAAAAGGCTTTCGCAAAAGGGCTAAAACAGAAATATGATTAACATCTTTACTCCATTAAGTCAGGCGCAAGGCGCCTTTCAATTAGGAATTAGGAATTACGAATTAGGAATTAAACAGCTGAATGCTAATTTGAAGATTCGGCAATTTATTTTAGACAAGATTCACATATTTTTGGCTGTTCGCTTTCAATTTTCAATTTTCAACTCTCAATTGATTACACAGAGAGCCACAGAGTTTTTATTTTCTTATTTGAGTAATAAGGAGAACCACAAAGGTATTTTGCCGAAGGCAAAATTAAATCCTGTAAACTTTTTTCAATTAGGAATTAGGAATTACGAATTAGGAATTAATAGTCAGGCGCAGGGGCCATTCCTAAAGTCCTCACCGCCATTACTGTCCTTAAAAGATGTCGCGCAGCGACAATCATTTTCAATTTTCAACTCTCAATTCTCAATTAACGAAACCTCTTGTGGTAACAAAATTTTTCACCTGTCGGAAATATTTTTCCGACCTGACGAAAATTTATTTCCGACCTGACGGAAATTTTGCTGCGACCTGACGAAATTTCACACATGTTATAAACGGCTAAACAATTCAACAAATAATTAAATAATCAAGACAGATGAAGTACAAATTAGTAGAAAAAGGAAATCCCGCCAAACCTGCGGACCCCAAGAAATGGTATGCCAGTCCTGTAAACGCCGGCAAGCTTACCATCAAAGAATTCACCAAAGAAATTGCCGGACGTTCGTCATTATCGCGAGGCGATATAGAAAGCGTGTTAACCAACTTTCTGGAAGAACTGCCCACCTTTTTGAAGATAGGCATGAGCGTGCAATTGGGCGAATTTGGCACCTTTCGGTTAAGTATGTCGAGCGAAGGTGCAGAAACCCCAGAAGCTTTTGATGCGGGCAAAATCAAAGGGGT
>JAVBMO010000159.1:0-3093 GCA_031552355.1 Bacteroidales bacterium
GGCAATCATCATGCGTTCGCCGAAAAGTTGAGTGATTAATTTGATATAAGGTGTTTCGCCGCAACCTGCGCAAGCTCCGGAGAACTCAAACAAAGGTTGTGCAAATTGGCTGTTTTTTACAGTTTTATCGCGGCCTACCAATGCATGTTTGTAAGTTACATTTTTAGAAATGTATTCCCAGTTGGTTTGTTCCACCATTTGGCTTTCCAACGATTTCATTTCCAAAGCTTTTGTTTTCGAAGGGCAAACATCCACGCAGTTTCCGCAACCGGTACAATCCAAAGGATCTACCTGCATACGGAATTGCAAGCCTTCCAATTCTTTGCCGTTTGCTTTTATGGTGCTAAATTTTTGAGGTGCAGCCGACAATTCTTTTTCATCCAACAAGAATGGGCGGATTACAGCGTGAGGACAAACATAAGCACATTGGTTACATTGAATACAGTTTTCGGAAATCCAGCAAGGAACTGTTGAAGCAATACCACGTTTTTCGTATTGTGAAGTTCCTGCAGGCCATGTTCCGTTTTCACGTCCAACAAAAGTACTTACAGGCAAATCGTCGCCTTGTTGAGCATTGATTGTATCTACTACGTTGCGAATAAATTCAGGCGCATTCGGATTGGTGCTGAAACTTACTTTTCATACTTGAATGGTTTTCCATTCGGCAGGAATTGTTACTTCTTTCACTTCGCCACCACGATCTACGGCTGCGTAGTTCATTTTTACAATGTTTTCTCCTTTTTTGCCATACGATTTGTCGATAGCTTTTTTCATTTCGCCTACAGCTACTTCGTAAGGAATTACTCCTGAAATTTTGAAGAATGCTGCTTGCAAAATGGTATTGGTTCGATTTCCCAAACCAATTTCTTCTGCAATACCAGTGGCGTTGATGATATACATTTTAATATCATTTTCTGCCAAATATTTTTTCACATGGTCGGGCAAATGTTTTTTGGTTTCTTCTTCGTTCCAAATGGAATTCAACAAGAAAGATCCACCTTTTTTCAAGCCTTTGATCATGTCATATTTAGTCAAATATGCAGGAACGTGACAGGCCACAAAGTCGGGGGTTCCTACCAAATAGGGCGAACGAATGGCTGTATCGCCAAAACGCAAGTGCGAACAAGTAAAGCCGCCTGATTTCTTGCTGTCGTAAGCAAAATAAGCTTGACAATATTTATTGGTGTTATCACCGATAATTTTAATAGAGTTTTTGTTTGCACCCACAGTACCATCGGCACCCAAACCAAAGAATTTGGCTTCAAAAGTTCCTTTGGGAGAAATACTGATTTCGGGCAATAATGGCAACGATTTGAAAGTAACATCGTCCACAATTCCCACTGTGAATTGGTTTTTAGGCTCTGCCATTTTCATGTTGTCATACACAGAAATGATTTGGGCAGGAGTGGTGTCCTTGGAACTCAATCCGTAGCGGCCGCCAATAATCAACGGTTTTTCTTGTTTGTTGTTAAATAATTCAACTACATCCAAATACAATGGATCGCCGTTTGCGCCCGGTTCTTTGGTGCGGTCTAAAACAGTGATTTTTTTAGCGCTCTTAGGCAATACATTGAAGAAATATTTTGCCGAGAACGGACGATACAAATGAACAGTCAATAAACCTACTTTTTCGCCTTTGGCTACCAAATAATCAATGGTTTCGGCAATGGTTTCGGTTACAGAACCCATGGCAATGATGATGTTTTCGGCATCAGCAGCGCCATAATATTGGAAAGGTTTGTAGTTGCGTCCCGTTAGTTTGTTAACTTCCTGCATATAGTCGTTTACTATATCGGGAATTGCATCGTAGTATTTATTACAAGCTTCGCGTGCTTGGAAAAATACGTCAGGATTTTGGGCTGTTCCGCGAGTTACAGGATGCTCAGGATTCAAAGCATTTTCGCGATATGTTTTCAAAGCGGCTTGGTCTAACAAAGGCAACAATTGCTCTTGTTCCAACATTTCCACTTTTTGAATTTCGTGCGAAGTACGGAAACCGTCGAAGAAATGGCAGAAAGGAAGACGTCCTCTCAAAGCAGACAAGTGTGCTACACCTGCCAAATCCATTACTTCCTGAACCGAACCTGAAGCCAAAAATGCAAAGCCTGTTTGACGAGCCGAATAAATATCGGAATGGTCGCCAAAGATAGACAACGCATGAGAAGCCAATGTACGGGCGCTTACATGGAAAACTGTAGGCAACATTTCGCCGGCAATTTTATACATGTTTGGAATCATCAAAAGAAGTCCTTGAGAAGCGGTGAACGTTGTAGTCAACGCCCCTGCTTGCAAAGAACCGTGCAAAGCGCCTGCTGCACCCGATTCCGATTGCATTTCGACAACCTTTACAGGTTCTCCGAAAATATTTTTACGGCCTTTAGCCGCCCATTCGTCCACATTTTCTGCCATGTTCGACGATGGCGTAATAGGATAAATAGCTGCTACTTCGCTAAACATATAGGCTATATGTGCAGCGGCCTCATTCCCATCACAGGTTAAGAATTTTTTTGTTGCCATTTTGTCTTATTTATTTGTTTGTAATCTTTTGTTTTTAAGCCTTTTTACAAAAAGAAAATATTTCTTCTGCAATTTGCAAAAATAAGATTTTTATTTGGTTATTTTACTTTCTTAAGGGAATAATTCCTTAATTTAAAAGAGTAAAATCAATAGCGTCCTAAAAAACGAAGGAGAGAGGTTTTTAATGTAACTTAAAATCCACCTACTAAGTGGGGAGGTAATGTTCTTTGATTGTGCCTTTTGTTTTTTAAAAATCGCGATAGCGTAGTTAGAAATTCGGCGAAATGCCACCTGTCTTTGGCGGGGAATAGTCGAATTTAAATGATTTCTTTAATGATTGGCTTGTCATTCAAGTTCTAAGAACCTGAGTTCGAGATAAGAAATAATTATAATTTATTGATTTTTAGGCTTACTAAATCCTACGGATTTATATATTTATAACCTGAGTTCGATGTAAGAAAAAAGATAAAAGAGTTGCATATTTGAATAAAAAGTTGTAATTTTATATTTGATTTTCAAGTAAATATAAAAACAACTTACAAATATGCAACATACAAATATAGTCGAAAAATTTTT
>JAVBMO010000132.1:0-9860 GCA_031552355.1 Bacteroidales bacterium
TAAAACAAAAATCCTTGCTAATCTTTCAATTAACAAGGATTTTTGCCAAATAAACCTGTGGTCCCACTTGGGCTCGAACCAAGGACCCTCTGATTATGAGTCAGATGCTCTAACCAGCTGAGCTATGGGACCTAAAACCAACAATCATGAAAACAACTGTGCAAAGGTACGCTTATTTTGCGAATTACAAAAACAGTTTTTAATTTTCTCATGACACATTTATGTAATAAGCTATATATCAAACTGAAAAAATTACAAATTTCCTATCAGCCATTTTTTTACATTTTCTGCTGTGTCGCCTTTCATTCGTGTGTATTCTTCCAGTTGCTCCTGATCTATCTTTCCTATTGAAAAATAGGTGGCTTGCGGATGCGAAATCAAAAATCCGCTTACGGTAGCCTGGGGATACATGGCGCCATTTTCAGTCAATTGCACATGAATCTGTTTCATATCCAAAAGCTCATCCAAAAGGAAATTGACAGATTGGTCGGGCAAAGAAGGATAGCCCACGGCCGGACGGATTCCCTGTGTTTCGCCTTTCATAATGGCTTTCACATCTGTAGATTCTTGTGGCGCATAGCTCCAAAAATCTTTTCTTACCAAATGGTGGAAATATTCTGTTCCGGCTTCGGCAATTCTGTCCGTAAGCGATTTTAATAAAATTAATTTGTAGTCATCCTTTTCTTTTTCGGCATCAAGCAAAACCTGTTGCAGATGTTCGCCAATGGAAACCACAAAAGCTCCTATATAATCTTTTTTGCCACTTGTGTCAGGTGCTATGAAGTCTGTAAGCGCATAATACGGCGTACCTTTCTCTGTTTTTTGAATTTGCTGTCTTAAAACAGGAATCTTTACAACTTCATCTTTCGACTTTTCTATGATCAGATTTTGATCTGAAGAATGAGTTTCAAAAAAGCCAAAACGGGCTTGTAATAAATTTCCGGAATCTTTTTCCAATTCATCTAACATTTCTATGGCATCCTGATAGAGTTTTACCGCCTCTTCGGCTTTAGCTCTCTTGTCTTCAGGCTGTTTCTTCAAAAATTCAGCTATGGATGCCGCATCTTTCAAACTATCTAAATTTTCGTAATTTCCACTGACACGCCAAGCTGCAAAAAAGAATTTCCAATTGATAAAAGGAATCACTTTATCCAATGGAATGGATATGGTCTGCACGTCTTCCACTTTGGGCTTGCAAGGAACATAATGTTCCCAGTCGGCATTGAATCTATGGGCTTTGGCTTCGGCCAAAGGCAATAAAGTCAATTGACTGTGTTCAAATTGCGTACGAAGTTCTTCCTGCTCCTTACGCACCTTGGCCACTGCTTCGGGATATGAATCAGGGTTTAAAAGTTTGCTTGCCACCACAGGATTCAACGAAGCGTCTTTTACATGGAAAACAGGCCCACTATAGCGGGGCGCTATCTTCAAAGCGGTATGTAGTTTTGAAGTTGTGGCTCCACCTACCAATAAAGGTATTTTCAATCCTGCTTTTTCCATTTCTTCGGCCACATTGCACATTTCGTCAAGCGAAGGCGTAATTAAACCACTAAGTCCAACTATATCAACCTTTTGTTCTATGGCCATTTTAATAATTTCCGAAGCGGGAACCATCACACCCAAGTCAATAATATCGTAATTATTGCACCCCATAACCACCGACACAATATTTTTTCCAATATCGTGTACATCTCCTTTTACGGTGGCCATCAGCTGTTTGCCGTTTTTCTTTGCCAACGCTCCCGATTTTTTATGAGATGCTTCAATGGCGGGTTGCAAAATGGCTACGGCTTTCTTCATTGTACGGGCAGTTTTAACCACTTGCGGCAAAAACATTTTTCCGCTGCCGAACAAATCGCCAACCTTGTTCATCCCCGACATCAGAATTTGATCAATGATTTGAATCGGGTCGGGATATTTTTGCAAAGCTTCCTGAAGGTCTTCCTCCATATAATCGGGAATCCCTTTTATCAAAGCATGTTCCAAACGTTCTTCCAGCGAAGCATTGCGCCATTCCTGCTGTTTTTCACCTTTTTGCAATTGCGAGTCATTTTCGGGACTATGGTTTTGGGCATATTCAATCAAATCTTCCATAGCGTGTTCGTTGAGGTTCAAAATGGCATTTTCGCCCACACGAAGCAAATCGGCAGGAATTTCTTCATAAATAACCGAAGTCGAAGGATTTACAATTCCCACATCCATACCTTTTTTAATGGCATGATAAAGGAAAATGGAGTGCAAACACTCACGAAGATAATTGTTTCCGCGGAAAGAAAACGACAAATTGCTCACGCCGCCGCTCACTTTGGCATGTGGCAAATTTTGTTTAATCCATTCGGTGGCGCGGATAAAATCCAAACCATATTTGGAATCGGTATCCATACCGGTGGCAATGGCCAAAATATTGGGGTCAAAAATGATGTTCCACGGTTTGAAAGCCGCTTTTTCGGTCAATAATTTATAAGCCCTTGTACAAATTTCTATTTTCCGTTCGAAGGTGTCGGCTTGTCCCTTTTCGTCGAAAGCCATAACCACCACAGCAGCACCATAAGATTTTATCAGATGCGCTTTTTCAAGAAAATCTTCTTCGCCGTTTTTCAAACTGATGGAATTGACAATGGATTTTCCTTGTAGGCATTTCAACCCTGCTTCTATAACTTCCCATTTTGAAGAATCCAGCATGATGGGTATGCGAGCTATATCGGGGTCTGAAGAAATTAAATGCAAAAAAGTTACCATTTCTTTTTCGGCATCCAAGAGCCCATCATCCATATTGATATCAAGCACTTGGGCGCCATCTTGGACTTGTTGCAAAGCAATGGTCGTAGCTTCTTCATAATTTTTCTCCTTAATCAACCTTAAAAATTTCTTGGAACCGGCCACATTACAACGTTCGCCAATATTCACAAAATTGCTTTCATGCGTTATTTTCAAGCTTTCCAAACCCGACAAAATCAATTCCTGAACAGGCTCTGCCGGTATGCGAGGACTGGCGCCTTTGATTAAAGCAGCATAAGTAGCAATGTGTTGGGGCGTGGTTCCGCAACAACCTCCCAAAATATTTACCAATCCTTCTTCAATATATTCCTTTATCTGTGAAGCCATTTTTTCGGGACTTTCGTCATATTGTCCCAAACTGTTGGGCAAACCTGCATTAGGATAAGCGCTTATAAAATAAGGTGCTGCTTTTGCCAAATCTTTTAAAAAGGGTTTCATATCCGAGGCGCCAAACGAACAGTTCAGCCCGACAGACAATATTTCGGCATGTTCCACTGAGGCCAGCAAGGCGTCCAAAGTTTGTCCGGCGAGCATACGCCCACTTTTTCCCGAAATGGTTATGGACAACATAATGGGAACTTTTTTCTGAAGTTCCTGCATGGCTTGTTCCGCCGCAAAAAGCGCCGCTTTTACATTCAATGTGTCAAAACAGGTTTCAATCAAAAGAGCATCTACACTACCTTCAATAAGCGCCAAAATTTGTTCCTTGAAAGCCACTGCCAATTGGTCGAAACTTATGGCGCGGAAAGCTGGATTGGCAACATCGGGCGAAATGGAACCGGCTTTGTTCGTAGGCCCTATGGAACCTACTACAAAACGGGGCTTTTCAGGATTTTTACGGGTGTATTCGTCGGCAACTTCGCGAGCCAATTTAGCGCCGGCCAAATTCAACTCTTTGACATACTTTTGTAAGCCATAATCGGCCATGGATATACTTGTGGAACTGAATGTATTGGTTTCAATAATATCAGCGCCGGCATCCAAATATTGTTTGTGTATTTCCTTGATGATTTGAGGTTGCGTAATGCAAAGCATATCGTTATTGCCTTTCATATCGCCGGCAACATCCTTGAATTCCGTTCCTCTGTAATCGGCTTCCGTCAGTTTGTATTTTTGAATCATGGTGCCCATGGCGCCATCCAAAATCAAAATGCGTTCTTTCAATAAATCCGCTAATTGTTTTGACATATTTTATAACTATGAATGATGAATTATGAACTATAAATATTATTTCGTTTTTTGTTCTTCACTTTTTACTTTTTGCGGGGTGCCCGTTTTTTTCTTCTTTTTGCTAAAAATCTCACTAATTCTGTCAAATTCTTTTTGATAAGTTAAGCCCACACCTTGCACATACGGGCTTTCCTCCCGTGTAAATTCATTCGTATTCTGACGATTATAAGTTTGTACGTGAATGCTTTCCGTAATTCTATAACCCAACAAAAATTCAAAGAAATATTTATTGGCATTACTTGTATTATTAATATTTGAAGAAGAGCCATTTGATGAATTTACTCCCATTCCCAAACTTCCCTCGTAATACCATCTTCCATAATCTTTGGAAAGGTTTACGTTCAGTTGGTTTCCAACGGTAGAACCTTCTTCCGAAGCCTTGTAATCTATATTGATATTCACAAAATTGTTGGCTAACAAAGTGCTTAATTGAGCCGAAAGCGCTTCTACAATATTGGCAGTTACAGCTTGCCCGTAGTTTGTCGTGCTGCTGGTATTTACAGGGTTAAACGCCGAAACCATTAATAAAGAAGCTGTTTGTTGCAGCATTTCATTTTGGTTGTTTTTGTCAATAATGCCAAACACCAAATCTTGAGTGCCTTGATCAGCATGCGGCAAACGAATATCGAACGCAATATTGGGGTTGGCCAAACGTCCTGAAAGCATGATTACGCTTTCCACCGGAATCGGTTTTTGGCTGGAATTGCCTCCACTTATCATCTGCGCATCTGATCCCAATAGAGGAGACAATGATGCCCTTAGGCGGTAAATCCCGGAAACATTCAAAGAGGCATTTGTCGGTTCACCTGTCCAAACAATGGTACCACCTTTTTCCAACTCAAAAGTTTTATCAACCAAATTCAAAAAGTTCAATTTGAATGCCCCCGATGCTACTTCGTAGTTGCCATACATTTTGAAATCGCTTTTTAAAGTATTGATAGCCAACCGCAGATTTCCCTTTCCGGAAGCAGTCAAATCGCCCGTCATTTGCTGAAAATTTAAAGGCAAAGATATTTTGGCGTCGGGTGTGGCTTCGAGGTCTATGGTCAATCTTACATTCAAAGGGTTTTCCTCTATTGTCGCAAGGTTTGCATTTTCTTCCGCAGCCGTATCTTTGACAACAAATTGCACAAACTGATTTTGGCTTACGTCCATTTTGCTGCTAATGGGAATAGATAAATCCGTTCCTTTCATGGTCTTAGCCTGAATATTCATACTCAAATCGTCCAAAGAACCTTTAATTTTCACATTTCCATCGGCCACCACTTTCCCATAGTAGGGATTGCGGCTTTTGGCCGTTGTGTTGAGGAACATAAAATTTTTGGAAGCAATATTAACGTCAAATTTAAAATCTTTCAGGTTATTGTGGGTGATTTTCCCATTGATTTTTGCGGTGTTGGCAGCTGCGTCTATCAGCGTAAAATCGTTGATGAGGAAAGCATTGTTAGTAATACGCACTTTGTCCGAAAAATTGTAGGTTGTATTCAGGAAATTAATTTTAATTTTTCCCATATCGAAATCCAATTCGCCAGAAAATTGAGGTTGGGCCAATTTCCCTTTCACCGCAATGTTTCCATTCACATTTCCTTCCAAAGTTTCGGCAAAAGAAGTAACAAAATCATCAATTGTTCTGAGTTTGAAATTATTAAATTTTACGGCAAAATCATAGTTGTTGTCTCGCGTTGTACCCGGATAAAAATAGCCGGAAACATTTATTGGATGTATGGTTCCTACATTTCCTGTGTAGGTGGTGTTCATATCTAATTTTATTCTTTCGTTTTGCGCATCGTATGAAGCCAAAACAGACATTTCGCCGAATTTTTCGCCATTGATTACCGTATTTTTAAATTTTAAATTCGATTTAAAAAACGGCGTGTTTTTTGTTTCATGTAAATAGAAAGTCCCATTTACCAAGGCGCTCAAATCCAAGCCTATATTTTTAGTCAACACATTAAATTGTTCCAGTTTAAAATCGGTAAATTCCAAAGAAATTTCGTCGACGGCATCGGAAATTTCGCTATTTATAGCAATGCGCTGGTCTTTCGACATAAAAGTAAAATCGTGGATATTCAGAGCTGTTTCCGAATACAAAATCCGGTTTTGAGGGTCAATATTCCATTTTTCGCCATTTACCATCAAATCTGTTTCCGTGAAAAACGCCTGCATCTGCAACGGTTCCGTATGCGCTACCAATTTAAAATGCCCATTATTTTGAGACACTTGCATGGTGTCTCGCCAATTCAAACTAACATCAAAACTTTCCGGCTCGGCAGAAAGTCTGCATTTCAAGTTTTCCAAAGGAATGAGCTCGGCTGTGGTAAAATTTTGAACTTCCAAATCGGCCAAATAGCGCATTTTACTGCTATCCGGCATGGTAGAAAGTTTTATATTTTTAAAATCCATGGCAGAAAACACAATGGAGTCGCTCGACAAGTTGGTATAAAGGCCGGTTTCGGTATCGTAATTCCCAGTGTAAATGGTGTTGGGCGAAACTCTCAAATCCGGCACAAAAATATTCGTCAGGTCGTCTGTATTTTTCAGAACCAGATGAAATTTAAAATCTTGTTTTCCCAAAGTATCAAACAGATTTACAAATGACTGGCGATGAAAATATTGCGGTACATAATTATCTAAAAAATTATTGACTATCAAACCGAATTTCCTGAATTGGAAATGGCCTTGCATGTCGAAATCAAAAATATCGGAATGGATGGCTACTGTTTTTTGGGTTCCATCATCCTGTGCCTGAATATTAATACTGTCGACATTCAAATTTTTGCCGTTTTCATAATAGTGCAAACCCGAAATATCAATGATTCCAAGGAAATTATCCAAAGTTCCACCGGTAAAATTTACATTCAATTTGGAAGAAAAAACGGCATTGGAATCCCGTACTTCGAACAAATTCAAATCGCCCAAACGGGCATTTTGGATATCTGCTGTAAAATCGCACAGAAGTTTTTCCTTAGAATTGAAATCTATTTTCCCGTCAAAATCCAACTGTATGGAATTGTCCACCAATGTCAAATCGGCATCAATGTTCTTTTTATAGGCTTTTACATTGAAATCCAAGGAATCATATTGGTTTCCGAACAAAACAAAATCGTTGGATTTGCCTACCACTTCTGCATCTATATTTTCTAATTTTGTTCCGCTCCCTTTGAAAACCACATCCAAGCTTGCCCGCTCAACAATGGCCGAATTTACCACATCTTTTACCTGAAAATTATTCAAATGCAACAAACCGCCATACGTATAATCGTTGATTGCAGGATTGTGTTTCAAAGCCACTTCCACATCAACGAAACCCAAATCCGACTGTAAATCTGCTTTAGCCTTAAAATCATCTATTTTTCCATAAAAATGGGCATTCAACAGAATATCACCGGTTTTATGCAGAAAAGCCGGAAAATCCAATTTCACAAACCTTTGCAAAAATTTCGACGAAGTCAAATCATCGAGATGGGTTCTTAAATCATAGACAGAGCCTTCTATAATCGTATTTCTGATATTGGGAAGGCCTACAATGCTGCCTTGGCCAGTCAAATGGGTTTTTTCGCCAAAGGAAATTTCAAAATCATCGCTTCGCAAATTGGCCACAGTACCGGAAAAATGCCCCGAAAAAAACACCTGTTCGTTGATTCCCCAAAGGACTTCCGCCCAATAGCCGGCATCTTTGAAATTACCATAATTTCCTTCCTTAAAATGCGCGGTCATTTGCACACTGTCGATATAAGACCCCATGGTTTTCCAGTGGCGGTATTTCAATTCCGCATCAAAAAGCAATTTGGTCGTGGGCGTTTGAATTCGGGCATTCTTCGCTTTGATACCTTTGGACGAAACTGTAGCATCCATACGCATATCCAAAATATCGAAACCGGATTTTTCCGTAGTTTTGAAACGGACAAAATTGGCATGGATGGAGTCTTTTATCACCGAAATATCGCGAATATTAGCATTGATATTCTGATAAGTCATTTGTTGATGTTGCACTCCATACGGCTTTAAATTACTAGTATCGCCTTCGGTAAGATCTAAAGAAAAATTTACATTTTTCATAATCAACTCGCCAACCCTTATTGGAAAAGGTTTTGCAGGTTCTTCATCATCAGGTTCTTGCGACTTGAAATAATCAATGATAAATTTCAGATTTAAGCCGTCTTCATATTTTTTCAGGTTGAAAGTGGTTTCGCCAAGGTAAACCCTTTGAACTTTAAGCCCTTCGCCACTCACAGGAAAGGCATTGAAACGGCACCGGATTTCCTTACTTTCCATAATTGTGTCGCCGCTGGGATGCAACAATTCCACACCATAAAGGCTCACATGATTGAAAATATTAACGCTGATTCCTTCAATTTTTACAGTAGTTTTCCATTCTTTGGAAAAGAAATTGGAAGCCAAACGCCCCAAAGAAGTTTGCACGACACTCATATTCAGCAAAGCAATAAGCACATAAAGGCTTATGAATATTGCCAAAACAATCCTCTTAAATATCGTGAACAGTCGTCTAATAACTTGCAGTTTTTGAAGATTTGGTTTACTTTTGCAAAAATAATAACAAAACTCTAAATATAAGCACTTTTAATCAACAAAATATGTCTTTTATTCTTGCCATTGAATCTTCATGTGATGACACCTCTGCCGCCGTTTTGGAAAATGACAAGGTATTATCTAACAAAATAGCCAACCAAGATGTTCACAAACAATACGGGGGCGTAGTGCCTGAATTGGCTTCCAGAGCGCATTTGCAAAATATTATCCCTGTGGTGGACGCCGCTTTAAAAGAGGCAGGAATTCAAAAAGAACGACTGTCGGCAGTGGCTTTTACGCGTGGCCCCGGTTTGTTGGGCTCTCTGCTTGTGGGGGTGTCTTTTGCCAAAAGTTTTGCGTGGTCGCTCAATTTACCCATCATCGAAATTCATCATCTCGAAGCGCATATCCTTTCGCATTTCATCAAAGAAACACCAGACAAAGAAGTGCCTGAATTTCCTTTTTTGTGCTTGCTTGTTTCCGGCGGGCACACACAAATTATGCAGGTAAACAGTGACAAAGATATGAAAATCATCGGGCAAACCATCGACGATGCTGCCGGTGAAGCTTTCGACAAAGCTGCCAAAATCATGGGATTGCCCTACCCCGGCGGCGTTATGATTGACAAATTGGCCAAAGAAGGTAATCCACTTGCTTTTACCTTTGCCGAACCCAAAATTCCGAATTTAGATTTCAGTTTCAGCGGCTTAAAGACTTCTTTTCTTTATTTCCTTCGCGATAGGCTCAAAGAAGATCCTGATTTTATAGAAAAACACAAAGTTGATTTGTGTGCTTCGATACAGCACAGCATTGTACAGATTTTGCTGAAAAAACTGAAAAAAGCCATCCAGCAAACCAACATTAAAACCATTGCCATTGCAGGGGGGGTTTCAGCAAATTCCGCTTTACGCCAAAGTGTAACCGAACTCGGCGAAAAGATGGGTGTAAAGGTATTTATCCCAAAATTTGAATTTTGCACCGACAATGCAGCTATGGTAGGCATTGCCGGCTATTTTAAATTTCAAAGAAAAGATTTTTCATCTTTGGGAATTGCGCCTTTTTTGCAACAGCAAAATCAGTGAATCTCTGTGGAAAATCATTTGTAATTTAGACTAAAGGTTATAAATCGCTAGGGCAAACGCACGAAATTTGTAGTTTTGTATAATGAAATCATTACATGACTACCTATCAAGTATAGCAGACTTTCGGATAGAGAAAAAATGTTTGCATAAATTATCCGACATATTATTCATCGGTTTATTGACCTATCTGAGTAATGGGGAGGATTATGAAGATATGGTTTTGTTTACCAAAACCCATGA
>JAVBMO010000064.1:0-35982 GCA_031552355.1 Bacteroidales bacterium
TACGTTATTTTCTGATTTAACCAAGAAAGTAACCATGCAAAACCTATTCCACGATGGCGGCTATTCCAATATGGGAATGAGTCTGAAAGCCATGCAAATTTACAACGAAGGTTTGGATTACCAAGATGTGAAGCCCAGAAAGAAGAAATGTGAATAAAGTATAAATGCAAAAAAAAGTTAGTAATAATACGCTTTAACCTTTGTTATTATTGGTGTTTCTGAAAGTTTATTGAAATTCGTTTCAATAAACTTTTTTGTTGTAAATTTCCCTGAGTTTTGCGAAACATATACTATGTAAGGTGATTGTGATTTAAGAATTTATCAAATTAGAGGTAATGATGAAAAAAAGGAATAGGTAAGATTTATTGATAAACAAATTTTATATAAATCGTTGAATCATGTTTGAAACAATAATTCAAAAACTTAAAATATATCAAAGCAACTATAATTATTTTGTTTTTTTAATTTTATGTTTTATTCTTTCTTTCACAACATTAACAGTGTTTGTAAAATCTTGAGAGATTTTTAGTTGTATAATAATAAGAAAGAATATAGAAGCAAATAAAATGCTTCTTATTGCAACATCAAAATATGCATTACTAATGGCTGGTATAAAATGATTTATGCAAAATAAAAATAATAACAATCCAATTATTTTTAAAATCTCCGGTGTAAAAGGATGTATTCCTATTTTCTTTTTTATAAAGATTAGCATACATGTATCATAAATAATTAGTGCGCAAATAGAGGCTATTGCTGCACCGGAAATACCTAACGGAGGAATGAGCAACTGATTTCCTAAAACAGTAAGACCAGCCAAGAAAAATGTAAAAAACAATGTGTAATAATAGTATTTAGAAATAGATAGGATGGAATTTCCAAATCCACATGTGCTGTCAATAACTTTTGATAAACCTATAAAAAAGACAACCCATTTACCGGCAATATAATCTTCACCATTTGGAATAATGGCAAAAATATTGTCAATATTAATCCAAATAAGAAAAAAGATAAAACTACCGACAATAAATTGATTTAGAGCAATTTTTTTGTACAGATCATTGATTTTTCCAATTTCTTTTTTCTTGAAATATTCAGCTGCAATAGGGGTAGAAATACCGAATAGAGACCGTGCCGGCATTTCAACAATGGCGGCCATAAAGTAAGCAACTGTATAGATCCCTGTTGCAGATAAGCCTATCATGCCACTGACCATAAAAATATCTATTTTTAAAACAATGCTTCCTCCTATGCTGGCAAGAATCATATAAAGGGTAAAATATAAAATATTCTTTTTGACAGGTTTACGAATAGTCGTTTTTGAACTAAATGAGATATTTCCAATATATGCTACATACAATAAATTTATTAATGCAGCTATAGCAAAAATGGCGACATAGGATATTACTAACCAGTTTAAATTTATGATGTCAAAAGCATAGAGCAAATAGGCTACAACAGTAAGAATCCGAACGAGGATTTCACGAACAAATTTTGGGACAACAATTCGTAAAAGAATATTAGAATAGGTTTCAAAAACTGCTTGGTAAATCATGAAAAATGCCAAAGGAAAAATCCAATAAAAATAATGAACAAATTCTTGTGCATTTTCCGAATAGTAACTTTGTATCGGTTGTCGAAAAATAATTGCAAAGGTTGATATGAGAAAGAATCCTATTAAAGGCAGTAAAATCAGATAAAAAAAGAAACCATTATGTTTATTTTCATTGTTTCGAAAATAAGGGAAATATTTAACGGCAGAGAATGAAGTACCAAATTGACCAATAGAGCAAAGTAATAATCCTGCCTCCGTAAGCATTCGAATTAATCCGAAATCTTCTTGGTTCAAATATTTGGTAACAATAAACAATGTTGTCAGAAAGCCGATAAAAGCTCCAACATAATTAACAATAGTTCCTTTAATGCTTTGGCGGATAATAACTCCCATATAAAATTAAATTTGAATGCAATGGTAATAACGAGAAATTAAATTTTATTGTATTACGAAATCTCTTTACAATAATTTTCAGGGAATTTGGCGCCTTTGTCGGCAAAAAACTTGCGAATAACTGCAACATCCTTTTCATAGTCGCCGGAAGGGTAGACGATAGGACCAACGCCACCTTCTTTTCTTTTGTAATCGACAAAAGCCAAAACAATGGGCACATTGGCAGCTAAGGCGATTTCGTAAAAACCACGTTTGAAACGGCGGGTGTATTTACGAGTGCCTTCGGGAGTGACCACGACGGTTAATTTTTTATTTTTTTCAAATTCGTTTACCACTGCCTGCACAAGATTATTCTTTTTACCCCTATCCACAGGAATACCGCCCAACTTTTTCATCAAAGTACCAAAAGGTGGCTTGAAAAATTCTTTTTTGATGATAAATCGAGCATTCAATTGTAAAATCCAGAGTCCTAAGCGCCCCCAAACAAAATCCCAAATCGAAGTATGAGGCGCCACAATCATTACACATTTATCCATTTCTTTGGTGGCGTGTCCAATAAATTTCCATCCGCAAATTTTATAAATAAACAGAGATAAATGTTTCATTAATAATAAGTAATTGATGGTGTGTAATTTAAAACCTCACAAGTTTCAGGAATTTGTGAGGTTTTTATTCTATTTTAATATTTTGTATGTTTTTCAATTAATTCAAAGTTTAGAACTATGCAATCACAGAAAACCCTGTAAATGGTACTAAAACTTCGGGAACTTTAATACCTGTAGGTGTTTGGTTGTTTTCCAACAAAGCAGCCATAATTCTTGGCAAAGCCAAGGCGCTTCCGTTTAAAGTATGTGCCAATTGGGTTTTACCTTCAGAATTTTTGAAACGCAATTTCATGCGGTTGCTTTGGAATGTTTCGAAATTGGAAACAGAACTTACTTCGAGCCAACGTTGTTGTGCTGCCGAAAATACTTCAAAATCGTAGGTAAGGGCAGAGGTGAAACTCATGTCGCCACCACAAAGGCGTAAAATACGGAATGGAAGTCCAAGTTTGCGAAGCAAATTTGCCACATGATCTTTCATCTTTTCCAATTGCTCATACGATTTATTCGGATGTTCGATTACCACAATTTCCACTTTGTCGAACTGATGCAGGCGGTTCAATCCTCGGACATCTTTCCCGTAAGAACCGGCCTCGCGGCGGAAACATTGTGAGTAGGCAACGTTTTTCTTCGGAAAATCTTTTTCCTGCAAAATAACATCTCGGTAAAGGTTGGTAACGGGCACTTCGGCCGTGGGTATCATATAGAAACCATCCAAAGGGATTTGGTACATTTGTCCTTCTTTGTCGGGCAATTGTCCGGTGCCCATACCGGAAGCTTCGTTAATCATCAGTGGGGGTTGAATTTCTTCGAAACCTTCGGCAATAGCGGAATTGATGAAAAAGTTGATTAAAGCGCGTTGCATGGCAGCGCCTTTATTTCTGTAAACCGGAAAACCGGCTCCGGTAATTTTTACACCCAATTCAAAATCAATAATATTGTATTTGGAGCAAAGCTCCCAGTGTGGTACTGCTTTCTCGTGTAAAGCAGGAATTCCACCTTCTTGATAGGTTATTTCGTTGTCTTCGGCAGATTTTCCTTTGGGAACCGAACTATGCGGGAGATTCGGAATGGTCAGCAATAAATCATTTTGTTCCTGCTCTAAACGGTTTAGTTCTTCGGTAAGTTCTTTTTCCGTATTTTTCAATGCAGCCGTTTTTTCTTTCAGCACATTGGCTTCGTCTTGCTTGTTTTCTTTCAGCAATTTCCCTATTTCTTTGGCCAAATGATTAGCTTCTGCTTTGCAGTTGTCTAATTTATTTTGTGCCTCACGGCGAAGGCCATCGAGCATTAGAAGTTTTTCAACAGTTTCTTTAGCTGAATGAAAGTTTTTAACAGAAAGTCTTTCAATGACTTCTTCTGCATTTTGACGGATAACCGATAATTGTAACATAATGATTAAGAGATTTATATTTTAGTTTTTTCCTCCTTCTCAGAGGGAGTATTATTTGTGAAATTATTTTTAAAAACATGGCAAAGTTACTTCTTTTTGATAACTTTGAAAAATGAAAAATATGTCAAAGTGAAAGAAATTAGCCCCAATACCTTGCTTTTTATCGACCGGCACACCCAAGAGGATGTAAAAACATTGGCTTTGCAACGCAAAAAATACCCCGATGTGGATTTCGATTTTGCTTTGCAACAAATTGATGGAAAGCGTAAAGCAAAAGATAAATTTCCTTTTTTGGTAGATTATTCCGGCTTTTGGTATCCTAAAATGTTGTCGGTGGAACAGGCTTCGTCGGAATTGACCGCAAAATACAAAGCAGAATTGCTTTCAGGGGAAAAAGTAGCGGATATTACCGGCGGCATGGGTATTGACGATTTTTTTATTTCTCAAATGGCGGATTCGGTTTCTTATGTGGAACAAAATCACGATTTGGCTGAATTAACCGAACATAACCGCCAGGTTTTGCAAAGAACCAATATGAAAGTTTTTTGTGACGACGGAATCCGGTTCCTGGAAAATCAAAATACAACTTTCGATTACATTTATTTAGACCCGGCAAGGCGCAATCACCAACAAAAGGTTTTCTTTTTGCAGGATTGCGAACCGAATATTTTGGAGCATTTGGATTTTTTGTTTTCCAAGACTTCGAAAATCCTGCTAAAGGCTTCGCCTATGCTCGATATTTCCAAGGCGGTTTTGGATTTAAAAATAGTTAAAGAAGTGCATGTGGTGGGAGTGAAAAACGAATGCAAAGAGCTTTTGTTTTGTTTGTCGAAAGAAAATAGCGGTAAGGAATTGTTTTTTAAATGTGTGAATTTATTTCCCGACAAAAGGCCGGAAGTTTTTTCATTCATGCCGTCGGAAGAAACTACAGCTCAAGTTTCGTTTTCTGATTGTGTGAAAAAATATGTCTATGAACCCAATGTTTGTTTGCTGAAAGCCGGAGCGTTTAAAATTTTGGCGCAAAGGTTTTCATTGCAAAAATTTTCCGTCAGTTCGCATTTCTACACTTCAGATGAATTGATTGCCGATTTTCCCGGACGAATTTTTCAGGTTCAGGCCGAATTTTCTTTAAACAAAGAATCTGTAAAAACTTTTTTTCCGGAAAAAAGAGCCAATATAATTGTCCGTAATTTTCCCATGACAGCCAATGAAGTGGCAAAGAAATTCGCATTGGAAAGCCATGAAAAAATCTATTTATTATTAGGCAGCTTGCAGAATGGGAAAAAAGTGGCATTAAAGGTGGAACGTTTGCAATAAAGGGGAAGTTTTTCTTTGCCATGAAAAAATTTTATTACCACTCTTACAACAAAGGAGAGGCTATATTGTTATAGTGTAGTTGTTGAAAAGGAATGTTATAATATCTAAACCCACTTATGCAAGCAAAACCTACTCTTAACAAACAGGAGCTTGAAAAATATTCTTCTGCTTTTACACTTTCCGATATGGAGGTGTTTGTCTTTCCCGAATTGTT
This sequence comes from Bacteroidales bacterium, assembly GCA_031552355.1. Classification (GTDB taxonomy): domain Bacteria; phylum Bacteroidota; class Bacteroidia; order Bacteroidales; family P3; genus JAVBMO01. Next base: position 5,475 of record JAVBMO010000064.1, read on the forward strand.
CTATTCATTAGTTTTGGCCAATATCATGTCGCCCATTGTTTGGGAGTGGAGCAAAGATTCGTGGTTTAAAAATATTGAAAAAAAATCCTTTACCTACAAAGTAAACCGTATTAAGCAGTTTATTATGGACAGGACGGTCTTTAACCTTGACTTGGACACATGGGGTTTGACCACCAAAGAACAGGAAAAGAACCGTTTTAAGGATTTTGTGGATATGAAAACCTTGTCGCAATCGAATGCCCTGTTTGGTTACGAAGGTGACAAGTATTATTTTAGTATTGACATTCGCAGGCATTTTGGGCTCGATAAATATTCAGATGAAATCATTCCTTACTGGAAAACAGAAACCGCCGAAGCCATGACGGCTTTTGCGCTAAAACCCGAACACAATGGATTGGCGGCAGGGGAGTGTGTCTCGTTTTCGGCTTTGTATGCTGCGGCCATGTTTGTGATAGGCAAAATTCCATTGGGAAAAATCTATTTGATGGCAACGCCTTTGCATTCACAAAATTTTATTGCAGAAAAGGAAGGCCTGATGACAAACAATCGCCGTATTGTGACCAAAAAAATGTGGTTCAATGGTACGGAACTTTCAGCAAAAGCCCGACGTGCGTTGGAAAATGAAAAGGTAACCATCGTTTCGCATATTACCGGATACATTCATACTTTATACAAAGAGGCAAGCATTTCTGAGGAGGCTTACAAAAATTTTTCGGAGTCTTTGCAAAATTTCCTGAAAGCGGATTTCAATTTCGAAATCTTTGTCAATTTCTTGAAAACTCAACCGGAGATTTGTCCATGTTTTGAATATCGTTTGCAAGCTTTGGGAAAGATTTTTTATATCGATATGCCGACGATTTTCCGCTATGAACAATCGTCGAAAAATACCTTTGCCAACGAAAGCCGCAATGCTTTGCTCGAAGAAATGGATCCACACGATTTCAGCCTTTCGCCAAACCCCAAAGCGCTTTTGTTGAACGATATTGAAGACTTTTTGAAAGAATATCCGGACATTACCATTGATGAATTGCAGAAATTGTTTTTCGACAAAAATATCAAAGGCGGATGTTTCAAGATGGAACATTTTTTTGACGATTTACGGAAGTTTGCCTGCATACATCCTCAACTGCCCAAAGCAGCTAAAAAGAAGTTTGTTCCTAAGGAACCTTTGCAGATTTCGGCAGAGTGGTCAAGGAAAGACCTAATAGAATACCTGCACGGAATGCGTAAGAAAAGCGAAATGGCCGAATATGCCTTTTATGCTTACCGCAAGATGGACGAAATTTTGTGGGAACCTTTTGTAAAAGCTGCCGTAGAAAGAAATCCCGTGGCCTTGCAGGGTTTGGGAAATCAAAACCTTGAAGACGCTTTTCTTGTTTTGCAGAAAATGGGAAAAGATTCCATTTATCAAGAGGCTTATCGCCTGGCTCAGCCCGACGAAGTATGGAATTTTAGTACCGGAGACGGCCTCGAAAAAGCTTTTGTATTGCTGAATTACGCTTTTCATAACAATCCTACCAAGGAAAAATGCGAACTTTTGGCAAAAGCCGGCAAAGCAACACTTATTTTTGGCAAAAAAACATTTACCTTTGAATCTTCAAAAAATCTGAAAAAACATTTTGTTTTAGAAGCAAATGGCGAATATTCAGAACAATAAAAATAATGCCATTCCTAATTGATAATTCTTAATTCCTAATTGTATGAAGTTGAACATAGGCGACAAAGTTAAATTTTTGAACCAAAGTGGGGGAGGGGTTGTAACCAAAATAGTGTCTTCGCAAATGGTATGCGTAACCGATAATGATGGTTTTGAAATCCCTACATTGGTAAATGAATTGGTAAAGATAGACGCAGAAATAAAATCGGCAAAAATGTTTCATAACGAAGCCGATTTTCCAAAGGAGGAAACTCTGCAAAAGATTTCGGAACAATTGGAAGAAGAAACGTCTGAATTTGAAACCATCACACCCTTGCGAAAAGCCTTTAACAACCCGATGAAAGAGGGTGTTTACTTGGCTTTTGTCCCTCATGAACAGCGCTGGCTATTGACAGGAAATGTTGATATTTATCTTTTGAATTTTACAAAATACGATTTGATTTTCAGCCTTTTTTTGTCTGATATAGAAACGGAGAATTTTATTGGGCAGGATTATAGTTCTATTCCTAAACATTCCAAAATATTTTTAGAAACCATTGGTAGGGATGGAATTCCACAATGGAGCAAGGGTGTTGTGCAGGCGCTTTTTCATACCAATGAAGACAGCCGTGTTTTAAATCCTTTGAATGTGGATTTTAAAATCAATGGTATGCGTTTCTTGAAAGAAGAAAGCTATAAAATGGTTCCTGTGCTGGGTGAAAAGGCTTTGGTGGTTAATTTGGGTGAAATTTCCACAATGGGAGATTTCTTAAAATCCTCGTCTGCAAAGGAAAAAGACAAAGCAGGAACGCAAGGTAAAAGTTCCCTTTTAAAAGAAGAATTTTCTGACCGCCAATTGATAGGGAAAAACCATGCAGAAATAGATTTGCATATAGATGAACTGGCTGACGATACAGCCTCTTTAAGCCCTGAAGAAATGTTGAAAATTCAGCTCCGCCATTTCGAAAAAGCTTTAGATGCAGCTATAGAAAATCATTTGGAAAAAATTACATTTATCCACGGTGTAGGTTCCGGAAAGTTGAAATCAGAAATAGCAGGCATCTTAAAACAGTATGAGGGGCTTCACTGGTTCGATGCTCCTATGTCTAAATATGGTGTGGGTGCTACCGAGGTTTTAATTGGGCAAAATCCGGTTAAAAACATCTGAAATCTGAGCGAATTTGTAAATTAACTTTGTGTTGATGATAATTTTTGAAGATATTTGAAGTTTATTTTATCGAAGAAATAAATGAAAATAAATCCGCACAAAGAATTATAATGTATATTTGCGTAACAAATAAAAATGCAAACCACATAAAGCCGAATTATGAAAATACGTTTTTTCTATACTCCCAAGCCAAGACAGTTTACTTACCGTCCCATTTACTATGATTCAAAGAAAGAAGCTTTTGAAAAACTGAAAAAAGAATATGAAACTTCAACTCAGAATGTTTCTGAGGATGATAAAAAACTTTTGGAATATTACGAAAAACGAATAACTGAGTTGGAATCAGAACGCCAAACAAAGAAAAAACAATCTTTTTGGAGTCGGAAAAAAATCAGAAAGTTTAATTATCAACCACGATTTCAAAACTCAACCACAGAACAAACTATTACCGAAGTTTCTGTACCAACGCAAAAAGAAGTTTCGTATAAAGAACCTTTGAAAATGCGGCGTTCACTCTATTATGAAGACAGGACTTTTGTGAATGCTATAAAATCTTCCAGAATACTTATCTATTTAATAATAGCCATTCTTCTGTGTATTTGGATTTTCGCTTGAAAATAAACAGGAAAGTTCAAAGCCTCTGCGCTGCTGCATTAAAAAAATAAGTACCTTTGCACACTTTATCAACCAAAGAAAAATAGTATAAATAATGGCTTTACAGTGTGGTATTGTAGGTTTGCCGAATGTTGGCAAGTCAACACTTTTCAATTGTCTTTCAAATGCTAAAGCACAAGCGGCAAATTTCCCTTTTTGTACCATAGAACCCAACGTGGGTGTAATTACGGTTCCGGACGAACGTCTTACAAAACTTGCAGAATTGGTTAAACCTCAAAGAATAGTTCCCACCACTGTCGAAATTGTAGATATTGCCGGTTTGGTAAAAGGTGCCAGCAAAGGCGAAGGCTTGGGGAATAAATTTTTGGGGAATATCCGCGAAACCGATGCTATTATTCACGTTTTGCGATGTTTCGACAATGATAACATTACCCATGTGGATGGTAGTGTAAATCCGTTGCGTGACAAAGAAATCATTGATACAGAGCTGCAAATAAAAGACCTTGAAAGCATTGAAAGCCGTTTGCCGAAACTTCAAAAACAAGCACAAACTTCGGGCGACAAGCAAGCCAAACAATTGGCTGATATTCTAGTTCGTATCAAGGAGGTTCTGTTGCAAGGAAAATCAGCACGTGTGCTGGAATTTGATAAAGAGGATCAGAAATTGGTAAATACATTTGGTTTGCTAACTGCCAAACCCATTCTTTATGTTTGCAATGTGGATGAAAAGTCAGCTGTAAGCGGAAATCATTATGTGGAAATGGTTCGTAACGCCATTATTGATGAAAAAGCCGAACTTTTAATTGTGGCTGCCGCTACGGAAGCCGATATTGCTGAGCTGGAAACTTTTGAAGAACGTGAAATGTTTTTGCAGGAAATCGGTTTGGAAGAATCGGGCGTAGCGCGTTTGATTAAAGCGGCGTATCGCTTGCTGGGCTTAGGGACTTATTTTACTGCAGGTGTGCAGGAAGTTCGGGCATGGACATTCCCCTTGGGAAGCAAGGCGCCTCAATGTGCGGGTGTTATCCATACCGATTTTGAAAAAGGCTTCATCCGTGCTGAAGTCATTAAATACGACGACTTTTTGAAATATGGTTCAGAAGCTGCTTGCAAGGAAGCCGGAAAAATGAATGTGGAAGGCAAGGAATATATCGTTCAAGATGCCGATATTATGCATTTCAGGTTTAATGTGTAAATAAATTATTATAAGTTTTTGCAAAGGTTTGGAAGCATTTTGTCTTTCAAACCTTTTTTTGTGTATATGTCTGATTCATAGTTTGTAATTTCTAAATAACGAAACTTCTAAATTCTTTTTTTCGTAATAAGTAAAAATGGAATAATAAATAATATGAACAAAATCTAATTCCAAAATGTTATTTAATCATATGTTGTTTGGCATTGTCATGTAATTAAACCGGATAAAGACAACAGAAATTTCTCAAAATACAAAATCTAATGTTTAACTATTTAAAACTTTATTTACTATGAACACACAAAATGTAATTACCATCGGACGGCTGATAGGCAGCGGCGGCAGTGCAATTGCAAAAGAAGTGGCTGAACAATTAGGATTTTCTTTCTATGACAAGGAATTAATCAACCTTGCTTCAAAAGAAAGCGGTGTAGCTAAGGAATATTTTGAACAGGTGGATGAACGGAAATCCTTTAATCTATTTAGTGGCTATTCAGAACTGACATTGCCATACCTTACCGAAGGACACTATTTCATAAACAATTACTTGAATGATGACGTTTTGTTTGACATGCAGAGCAAAGTCATTCGTAATTTGGCCGAAGAAAAGCCTTGCGTTTTTGTAGGACGTTGTGCCGATTTTGTTTTGGCGGAAAACCCTAATTGTATTAATATTTTTATTGCTGCCAATATAGAAGACCGTATTAATAGAGTCATTGCTGAAACAGAAAACCTTTCACCGGAAAAGGCCAAAAAGCATATTGAAAAAATGGACAGACGGAGAGCTTCCTACTATAACTATCACACAAATAAAGCTTGGGGAGTGGCTTCTTCTTACGATTTCTGCGTCAATTCGTCATCTTTGAGCCAACAAGAATGCATCGATCTTATTTGCGATTTCGCCAAAAAGAAATGGGCGAAATTTAATTGAAAATGGTTTGTTAATTAGGAATGTTTGTCGCTACGCTATACGATATTATTTCTATAAGGGCATCTTTTTAACCTCACTGATTTTAAAATTGGTGAGGTTTTGTTTTGAAATACCCGGGCGTACTCGTCTGCCTGAAAGGCAGGTCTGAATTAACAAAACAAAATCCTGCCTTTTAGGCAGATACCTATATATGTTGTTGAAGTCGGGTTGCTAACCTATGGTTATGAAAAATTAGTCAGGCAGGATTAATTTCATAACAACAACGTAAGCGTATAACATCAGTTAATATAAAATTCGGTTTAATTTGTGAATCAAAATAAACATTGAAAAATATTAACAATAATGAGTAAACTAGGACGAAGTAATCTATTGATCGCTGTTTGATATTATGTTTTTGGCTGTCCAATATTACATAGCAAAAAATATATTTACACTATAAATGTAAATTTTTAACATTAGGTTTTTTGGGAAAAATGTTATACTTTTGCCTTGTGTTAGAAGTCAAAGCAACATATTATTTTTATTTTAGCAACCACAACCATAGCAAAGAAATAGTTATTCCAAAGTGGATTGCTTCCACTTCGTCCCTTGTGGCAGGCTCAAGCCTCGCAATGACGATGAGGTTGTTCCTTTTGTCTTTGGCCTTACTCTTTTTACCAAAGAGTTATTCATTGAAAAATTTGCTTTTCTCGCAAATTTTACTACACACACACACACACACACACACACACACACACAGCGACCGGCGCTCACACGCGTCAAGTTAGCCTTTTTCAGGCAATTAAAAAAACTTCTTCTACTTTTTTTACATCATTTTCTTACCTCTCTGAGACGCAAAATATCTTTGCTTCCCAATTTCACCGTGCATTTATCTTTCTTAAAAATCCGGCTAAAGCATTTGGCAAGGATAAGAACTTGTTTTGCCCTTTGCTTTTGTCTTAAACAAATAACTTTATAAACCTTTAAACCTTACAAACTTTATCAAACTTTAAACAAACCTTAAAAAACAAAAAAGTATGGAAGACATTCTGCACAAAATTAAAGCGTTGTTGTATGACAACCCTTTAACCGAAGACCCTAACGATTTTACGGCAAGGGTAAATTCCGAGCGTTCGCTCACTGTTTCTGAAATTTGCCAGTCGGCGGCACGCCGTGGTGGCGCCGATATTGCGGCAGCATCCATGCAGCATGGCGTGGAATTGTTTCTGAAAGAAATGGCCTACCAACTGTGCGATGGCTTTTCGGTAAACACAGGCTATTTTACTGCCACACCATTAATTAAAGGAGTGTTCAACAGCCCCAACGAAACTTTTGACCCCAAGAAACACAACCTGCTGTTTCAGTTTAACCAAGGCGAAACCTTGCGCAAGGCTTTGGCCAATATCGAGGTGCAAATTACGGGTGTGGCCGAAAGCGGCTTGATGATTACGCAGGTTACCGATATGAAAACTGGTTCGGTAAACCATTTGCTAACCGTGAACCGCAACCTGAAAATCAATGGTTACAAGTTGAAAATTGTGGGCGACAATGCCGCCAACGGGGTGTATTTTGTAAGCCAAGCCAATGGCAAACGTACCAGAGTGGAAGATTCCGATGTGGTTACCAACAATCCTTCGGAATTGATGATTGTAATCCCAAAATTGCCTGCAGGGCAATATTTGTTGGAAGTAACCACCCAGTTTACCAATAGTTCTTTGCTGAAAGAACCACGGACTACCCAATTCGAGAAAATTTTAACCATACAATAAATTACGGTTTATAGCGAGAAGCGCTACAACGTTGTAGTGCCTCTCACTATAACATTGTAGCGAAAGTCGCTACTGTATTGTAGCGGCGAACGCTGCAAAAAAACTTAAAAACAAAATAGCAATGAATAGAATTACAATTTTATTAGTTACAGTAGTTACGATGATTATGATGACAACTGCTTGTAAAAAAGACGATGATGCTAATAATCCCAATACATCCGTGCCGGATCCGGCAGGAACCATAACATCAAATATTTCAGAAAATACATATATTAACTTCTATGAAACAGAACAGCATTATATAGGCCGTTTACTTTGGGCAAAACCGGATAATTTCTATTTAGAAGGAGGAAATAACTTTTATATTTCCATTTGCAATATGGGACGTATGAACGGGCTGGGGAACATAACCCACATACCGACAAGCGGATTTTCTGCTCCAACATATAATTCCTCAAAGGAAATAGCCTGTGAAGCCGGGCATGGGTATGTTATTAAAATAGAAAAACCAACGTTTGCAAAAACATATTATGCACGTCTCTATGTAGTAGAACCTATTGTAAGTACTACTGGAGGGATTATGGGGGCAAAAGTAAAATATCAATATCCTTTTGAAAACGTGGGAGAAATGCCACTTGATAAAAATCTTTCAAATGCAACCCCATTTACCTGGCAAAAAATAGGCACTAGTAAAGGTTCCGGTTTAGATGCTTTCGGATTAGAGTGGACTTCTAATAATACTACCTATGCTCAGATTGTTAAAGGTACAGCAACAAAATTAGTAAGTTTAGGATCTCATGCATGGACTGCAATAACAACACAAGCTGCTTTAAAAACTGCTATTAATTATTCCTCTGATATGGTGCTATATGCAGGAGTCACTTTAATTGATACAAACAGTTTATACGATGATGTTTTAGGAGTTGTTAATAATGAAACTTATTACATGATTCATATAACTAATGGAAAAGTAGCATCAGAAGGTAGCATCAATATTGAAATTACAGGGGAATATAAAAAATGATACAATCATTAAAGGATGATAGGTATTTATCAACTCACATTTAATATATGCAAATATTCTAAGTACATGACAAAAATTTAAAAACCCCTTTATCTATGCCTGAAAGGCAAGATTTTCATAACCGCATGTAAGCGAAGCGCAACTTGCGGATTAGCCACCAACACGGTTATTGCCTGTAAGGCAAGACTGACAAAACAAGAATACGTCTTGCCTTACAGGCAATAATTAATTCTGTTTTTAACCGTAGGTCAGCGACCTACGGTTATGAAAATTAGGCTTTTCAAGCCTTTGAAAACATTTTATCATGTACTAAACAAATATTATTAAAAACAAATAGAAATGAAAAGAATTACAATTTTATTAATGGCTCTGCTGTTTGCAGGGCAAGCGTGGAGTGTTGAATATGAAAGTACAGGTATCAGATATGAAATAACAAACCGCGCAGCTGTTATTGCCAAATCTACACCTTATTCAGGTTCTGTAAGCATTCCCAGTAAAGTTTTCTATGAAGGGCAATCCTATGATGTTGAATTTATTTCTACCGGAGCTTTTTCTGGTTGCTATAATCTAACTTATGTCTCTATCCCCAGTACAGTTTTAGCCATTGGGGATTATGCTTTTGCTGCCTGTGAGAATCTAAAATCTATTAGTATACCTGAGAAAGTTACTCTTATAGGAACCCATGCATTTAGATATTGTAATAGTTTAACTTCTGTAACAATACCCAATAGTGTTGTATATATCGGATATGGTGCATTTGAAGGTTGTGGTCAATTAAAGTCAATTACTATTTCTAAAAGTGCTTCGTATATCGGGGAGGCTGCATTTTCGATGTGTGGAAGTTTAACTTCTCTTAGATTTGACGGGGGAACACCAAATTCTAATGGTGCCTATGTTATAGATAACGATGTATTGTTTAATAACGGAAAAACTTTATTGTTATGCTATTTAAAATCTGGGACAGGTTGGTATACCATTCCAAGTAGTGTTACAAGAATCGGTAATTATGCTTTTGCTGGCAGGCAAATATCATCTGTCACAATTCCTAATAGTGTAAAAACTATTGGAAGAGAAGCTTTTCTGTATTGTGCAAATTTAGGGAGTGTTAACATGGGTGACAGAATTACAACCATTGAAGATTATGCGTTTTCAAATTGTTCTGACTTAAAGAGTATTGATATACCTGCAACAGTTACCTCTATTGGGTATGGCGCTTTTAAGGCTTGTACAAGTCTTAATCGTTTTGATGTAGATGAGGGGAATTCTTATTATGCATCAGATATGACAGGTGTTTTATTCAATAAACTTAAAACAGTCTTAATGCAGTACCCATTAAATGGATCTACATCATACAGTATTCCCTCCTCTGTAAAAAAGATTGAAGATTATGCTTTCTCTCAATGCCCTAAAATAAAATCTATTACGATTTATAACAACGGTGTTGATACCATCGGATTCGAGGCTTTTTCGTATAGCAGTTTAAATTCAATTAGTTTTGGAAATGACGTTAAGATAATAAGAAATAGAGCATTTATAGGTTGTAATAATTTGGAATCTATAACGATCCCTAATAATGTTACTTCTATAGGGGGGGATGCTTTTTCTTATTGCCAAAATCTTACTACCATTAAAGTACAACCATCAAACAGCTACTACATGGCTATTGACAATGTATTATTTAATAGGGAGAAAAAAAATTTAATAGTATGTGGGAAAAGAGGGGGCGAATACATTATCCCTAATGGTGTTGCTACTATTGAAAGTGGTGCATTTTCCTATTGTTCAGATCTTACTTCTGTTGTTATGCCTATTAGTCTTACTTCTATTGAAGATGATGCATTTTCTGGATGTTACAATTTATCCGATATACATATACTGCATAAGTATGGAACCAATTATCCTATATGTAATGGATATTATGTTTTTTCAGGAGTAAATAAAGAAACATGCACGCTACATGTTCTTGAAGGATGGAAAAGTAAGTTTCAACAAGCAAATGGGTGGAAAGAATTCCTGAATGTAAAAGAATATCCACTTAATATACAAATTACAGTCAATGCTACACCTCCTAATACAGGAATTACCGATGGTGCAGGAACCTATTTTTATAGAGATTCTGTAAAATTGCATGCAATAACAACCGAAGACTATAGTTTCGATTGTTGGATGAAAAATCAACAAATTGTGAGCTATTCAAAGGATTATTCCTTCATGGCTATAAAAGATGATACACTTACTGCTCATTTTTCTAAGAATCTATTTATAAATGGAGAAGGAACTAAAGAAAACCCTTGGTTGATAGCCACATCTGAAGAATTGAGTGATATTCGTCATTATAACGGCATAATGCACACAGGAAAACATTTCCAATTAATAAATGATATAGATTTGACCAACTTTTTAAAAGACAGCACAAATGGTTGGCTACCTATTGGAGGTACAACAGAAGAAACAGCCTTTTATGGTAAAATAGACGGGAATGGGTATCGCATTACTAATTTCTGGATGAACCAAGAAAAAGACACCATAGGCTTGTTTAGCTATCTTGGCAAAGAATCCAAAATCAGCAACTTAGGAATCTGTATTGCACAAAACAAGAATATAAGAGGCACAGCATCATATGTAGGTGCCTTAGTTGGATTCAATTTGGGAACCATTGAAAATTGTCATGTTGTAGGAAAAATTACTTGTTTGGGAAGCTGTATCGGCGGTTTAATTGGCAAGAATGCGGATTATCTCCATAATGATATTACCACAGCCGTCCTTGCCGGTAAAATTACCAATTGCTATGCAATGGTTGATATAATCAGTATTATGTATTTGAATAATACTCTTGGAGGCTTAGTTGGGTATAACTATGGTCCAATTGAGAATTGTTTCTCCACTGGGAATATTATTGGTGGCGATATGACTGGGAATATTGGCGGCATTGCCGGTTATAGCGGATGGGATATTAAAAATTGTTACACAACCGGAAATATTGTTGGAGCAACAGGTCTCGGTGGAATCGTAGGTGTGAACTGGGGCAATATTCATAATAATTATACAACCGGGGCAATAAAAGGTATACATGCTCTGAATCGTGGAAATGTAGGTGGAATTGTAGGCTCTAATGAAAACTATCAAAGTTCTGCTAATATTCAGAATTGTGCAGCAGTTAACTTGTCTATTAATGCACCCATGAATGTAAACCGTATTGCGGGAAAAAAAGGTAGCGGCCCTCTTTCAAACAATTTTGCATTAGATAGTTTATTGGTTAATAATACAATTATTGAACCTACGAGTACAGATCCGGCTGATAGTGTTTTTGGAATGAATAAATCTTTGAGCGAACTTCAAACACAGGTAACCTATCAGAATGGTTTAGCGTGGGATTTTGTTAATAATTGGTCTATTTGGGAAAACAACAGTTTTCCTTATTTCAAATGGCAAAGTTCACCAGCAAAAATAACAGAAATCAATAAGCAAATACTCAAAGGGGAATTACAACAAACTGCCCAAAAGATAGAAGTGTATAAAAATCATGTTTTGATAGGCAGTACAACCAATATTAATAATACCTCTTGGGAGTGTCCTATAATAGCAAACCTTAACGATACACTTCAAGTAATGGTTTATGAGCTGGGAAAAGCCCCCTCATATCCGGTTACAGCAATCATCAATGAGCAAGATATACCGGTAACAGGTATTACACTTTCAGGTCACAGCATTTCTTTAAAAGTGAATCAAGACAGTATTCTAACTTATATACTCACACCTGAAGATGCTACCAACAAAAACGTAATATGGAACAGCCACAATGAAAGTATAGCCACTGTAAACAATGGTATAGTAACGGCCAAAATCGAAGGCTCAACCTACATTGTAGCCACCACGGAAGACGGCGGGTTTAAAGATAGTTGCTCGGTAACGATAACAGCCAATGGGGTTCCGGTTACAGGTATTGCTCTCAATACGCACAACTTAGCGATGAAAGTAGATAGTGTAAATACACTCATAGCTACAATCATTCCTGAAAATGCAACTAATAAAAATATAAGTTGGGGAAGTAGTGATACAAATATTGCCACTGTAAACAATGGCACAGTAACCGCCAAAACTGTTGGTAGTGCTTATATAATAGCCACAACAGAAAATGGTAGCCATAAAGATAGTTGTTTGATAATTGTAACTACTTTGGGAATAGAAAATACTGAAAATGTAAATACCAATTTTGTAGTATATCCGAATCCTACTCACAGTGGAAAATTGACAATTGCATTGAGGCAAAAGGCGCAGGGCGCAGGGCAAAAAGAAACAGCCATTCAGCTATATGACCTTGTGGGTAAGTTGATAGGCCACTTTGCTATTACCGGCGAAAAAACGGAAATTGATATTTCATATTTGCCCAGTGGAACCTATTTTGTGAAAGTGGGGGATGCGGTGAGAAAAGTCACCAAACGATGAACGTTCTCTTTAGTTATGATGAACGGATGGTGCGAAGCACCATCCGTTCATCATTCATCGTTAAAAACAGGCTATCGGATTCAAAATTCGGCAGCCTGTTTTGTTTCTTTTAAACAAAATTCTTGTATTGTTGATTTTGGTTTTTGAAAATCATTTTCAAATCTACACATTTTAAATTGAATAGCTGTTCAATTATTCATCACTCATTCAAAAAGTGCCGCCAGCAATAGACATTTTTTCGTTCCTCAAAGATTCCCGTGCCTTTTTTTAACAGCTTTTAGCGGATTTTCGTTACTTTTGTAAGAAAATATAACAGATTTTATTTTCGGCAAACCAAATGGACATTCTCGAGATACTTCAAAAATATTGGGGACACAAAGCTTTTCGGCCTTTGCAGGAAGATATTATTAATTCTGTTTTGCAAGGGAATGATACTTTGGCGTTGTTGCCTACCGGCGGTGGAAAATCTGTTTGTTTTCAAGTTCCGGCTTTGGCGTGCGAAGGCTTATGTTTGGTGGTTTCACCCCTTATAGCCCTGATGAAAGATCAGGTGGAGCATTTGAAGAATAAGAATATTCCGGCTGCCGCTATTTTTTCGGGAATGAATAAATATGAAATTGAAATTACCTTAAACCAAGCTGTTTATGGTAAAATTAAATTTCTTTATGTTTCGCCGGAACGCCTGAAAACGGATATATTTATTGCCCATCTTCAACAAATGAAACTGGGACTTATTGCCATAGATGAGGCACATTGTATTTCGCAGTGGGGCTACGATTTCCGCCCGCCATATTTGGAAATAGCCGAAATTCGGAAATACCATCCGCAAGCTCCTGTTATTGCCCTCACTGCCACAGCTACACAGGAAGTTATCAAAGATATTTGCCATAAATTGTCGTTCAAAGAAAATCATCAGATTTTTAGGAAAAGCTTTGAGCGCAAAAACCTTTCGTATGTAGTTTTTCACGAAGAAGACAAAATGGGCAGGCTTTTGCGGCTTATGCAAAATGTAAAGGGCAGCGGTTTGGTCTATGTCCGAAATCGCCGCAGGACGCAGGAAATTGCAGAATACTTGAAATCAAAAGGCTATGCAGCAGGTTTTTATCACGCAGGGCTTTCGAGCAAAGAACGCGACTATCGACAACAACTCTGGATGACCGGACAAACCCCTGTAATGGTTGCCACCAATGCTTTTGGAATGGGAATCGACAAAGACAATGTACGTTTTGTTGTGCATTTGGATTTACCGGAATCGCCCGAAGCATATTTTCAGGAAGCGGGTAGGGGTGGGCGCGACGAAAAATTGGCCTACGCTGTAATCCTCTGCAACGAAGCCGATATCGCCAACCTGAAAAAACAATTAGATGAAGCGTTTCCCGATTTAAAATATCTGAAAAACATCTATCAAGCAGTAGGCAATTATTTTCAGGTTCCGGTGGGTAGCGGTCAAGATTCCGTTTTTGATTTCGACCTGAAGGATTTTTGCAGAAACTATAATTTTAATACTTTGCAAACCTTTAATGCCCTTCGGTTTTTGGAAAAGGAAGGCTATTTTCTTTTGCCCGAAAAAGAAGAAAGTACATCCAAAATCTATATTCCGCTGAACAAGGAACAACTCTATGTTTTTCAGGTTGAAAACAAAAGGTTCGACGATTTTCTGAAATTGCTTTTGCGTTCTTATGGCGGCCTGTTTACAGGTTTTGTCACTATCCAAGAAAAGGAATTGGCAAAAAGGATTGGAAGTACGGAAGAATCTGTTACAAAAGTGTTGGAACAATTGGAAAAATATCAGGTGATTATTTACCAAAAACGCAGCGAAAAACCTCAATTGATATTTACTCGTAATCGTTTGCCCGTAGAAAATGTAGCCATAAACGAAGCACTTTACAAGCAATTAAAAACTTCGGCAGAACAGCGGATTCAGGCAATGGTAAATTATGTTTCTTCGAATGAAAAATGCCGTAGTTTGTTGCTTTTGGAATATTTTGGCGAACAAAATGCCGAAAAGTGCGGGCATTGCGATATTTGTTTGGCGGAAAAGAAAAGCCAACGTAACGAAGAACTGAAAAAACAACAATCGGAACTTCAATCCAAAATATTGCTTCTTTTGCAAGAAGAACCTTTGACTCAACGAGAATTGATTGGCCAATTGGGTATTCTACACGAAAAGTTTGCATTGGAACTTGTTCAGCAAATGCTTGATGCTGGTTTGTTGAAAAGAATCGAAAATATGAAATTAACAGTGGTTAGTTGAAATTTCTGAAATAGATTTTTTAAATGTGGCCGGTGTTTGCCCAACATAGCGCTTGAAAAATAAATTAAATGACGAAATACTTTTAAATCCTACCCGTTCTGAAATTTCGTCGATACTTAGTTTGTGATTGGTTTGGGTTAATAAAAGTTTTGCCTCGGCTATGCGGTAACAGTTTACGAAACCGATGAAATTTTCGTTAAAATCTTCTTTGATAATTTGCGAAACATACGTCCGGTTGGTATTCAGTTCTTTAGCTACATAATCCAACCTCAAATCAGGATTCAAAAATAGGCGTTGTTCTTCCATTAAAATGATTAATTGCTTTTTGAGTGCAGCATGTATGTTGGCCGGCATGTTGCCGGTTTTGATATTTTGTTTGTTTTCTTGATTAGGAATAATTTCGTCTGAAAAAATATCTTGTTGTTGGGAACCCAAAAATCCGACTACGAAAAAGAAAATCCCATACCCAAAATTGGCAAAATTATTCAAATCGAAATTGTCGAAACTTATGGGAACATCGAAGAAAGTAATAGCGCCCACCAAAAGAAATAAGGCTAATAAATAGGGGATCCAAGATAAACTGATTTTCTCACTATACGAAAATTTATCGGCTATTTCCTTTTTATGTTGTTGGTACATTTTTCCTATTAAAATAATCAAAATCAGAAATAAAACAATAAAATGTACAAATGCGGCAAGCCGCACCCAAACCATCGCTTGCCCGATATGGTTTGCAATATCGGTAAGGGAATGCAGGGAAACCCTATGTCCGGTGAGGTAGAGTATTTCATAAACTAAAATATAAATTCCGGAAAAAATAATCCATTGCCATATAATGTTTTTATTTTTGAGGGCAGGTTGCATCAAAATCCGGAAATAAATGTAAATGGTATAAAGCAGGAAGATACAGTAGATGCTATACCAAAAATCCAAAATTTCGAGGCTGTAACTTGGTGAAAAATAAGATTTAAAGGCAGCATACATATTAAATAAGGCAGCGCCGGTTCCGGCAACAAACATAACCCGTTTTGCTTGGCTTTTTCCCCCGAATATCCAAAGCATAAGGCTACCGAACAGGCACGAAAACACCAACATGGTAGAAGATATGAGAAATAAATCGTGAGACATTTGGTTATTCATTTATTTGTTGAGGGTTTGTAAAGTTATAAAGCTGTTTTTTATTTTCATCTCTGTTTTTCATTCATCATTATTTTCCTAAACGCTGCCGGTGTTTGATTGGTATATCGTTTGAAAAACAGGTTGAAAGACGAAATACTTTTGAAACCTACTTTTTCCGAAATGTCGTCGATGCCGGTTAAAGTATCGGGATTTTTCAATAATGCTTTAGCTTCTTCTATCCGGTAACGATTAATAAGTCCGATGAAATTTTCGCCAAAATCTTCTTTGATAACCCATGATAAATAAGTACGGTTAGTTTGCAAGGCAGAAGCCATTGTATCTAATTTTAAATCGGGATTGAGATAGACCTTTTTTTCTTCCAACAGGATTTTCAGTCCGGTTTGCAATTGTACGCGGATAGAGAGTGGGATGTGGACAGATTGATTTTTCCCGCTATGGTTCTTTTCTGCAAGGTCGTCAGGTTCTTCTTGTTTATTTTGGTAAATATCTTGTTGCAGTACCCCTAAAAATCCATAAACGAGATAAAACAAAGAATAGCCGGCGTTGGAAATGATATAAGACAAGGTATTGTCCGATTCTACCCAAAACAGATCGAAGCATGTACCAATGCCTACCACTATAAAAACCCCTAATAAATAGGGAAGCCACGACAGGCTTATGTTTTCGCTGTAAGAAAACTGCTGGGCTATATCATAACGGTGCTGTTTGTAAGTTTTGAGAATATGGTAACAAATCCAAAAAAGCCCAATGATATAATGCAGAAACACAATAGTTCTCAGCCATATAAGCAGATTGTAGCTATTCGATAGTATATCTTGCAAGCTGTACAGATGAACTTGAGGATAGTCCGATATATACAGGAATATGTAGATTATAAGATAAATACATAAACTGATACCCCACAGAATGAGAGACTTTTTGTGTTTGGCAGATGGGTGCATAAGGCTCATCAAATATAGGGATACCAGGGGAAGCAGGGATAGGCTGAAAATGCAGTAAGAAAAATCCAGTAATTCAATAGGTTCATACGATTTAATCAACGAAATCAAAGCCCAAATGCTTAGCAGGACAAAAATGATGGACAGTATGGCTTTGGATTTATTTTGCTTTTTGAGTAGCCAAAGCATCACAGCATTCATCATGCAGATACAAATCAGCAGGGAGGAAGATATGATAAGCCAATCGTGTAGCATGTTGATTGATGATTTCGCTTACAAATTTACATATAAAATTAAGAAAAGTAAATATGGTGTTTGGGGCTAATATACAAGTGTATATATTGAATTGCCTTATTAACAAAATATTGCGATTCTACAATTTTGTGAAATCAATAGAAAATTTTGTGAAATCAATAGAAGAATTTGTGAGATCTATGCTATAAACGTAGTGTTGTTATCCTATCTTTGTTTTTTAAATTATAATTGGAAGAAAACAATCCATTTTAAAAATAATCAAATGTGTATAAATATTTGATTTTAATTGAATATCCATACATATTAAAATAGTTCATCATTAAACAACAAAATCTATGAGAACAAAAATTACAACCTTACTTCTACTTGTAGGAATATTTATTGGATTCCATGCACAAGCACAATTTGCCGGAGGAAACGGGACAGCATCAACCCCTTATCTTATTTCCACACCCCAACAATTAGATTCTGTGCGACATTATTTGGACAGGCCGGATCTATATTTTAAGTTGACGCAAAATATAGATTTATCCGGTTATGATACCGATACCATTTCTGCCAATGGCAACTGGACCCCTTTAGGCGGATATATTGATTGGGAAAATAATCCAGGTTTTCGCGGACATTTCGACGGAAACGGCTTTTCTGTCCTCAATATGTTTATCAATAATCCCTATCCCGAAATACAAGATCAAGGGCTGTTTGGCGATATTTTGGGCGGCACGGTTAGAAATCTCGGCATTGCCAATGCCAATATAATAGGTGGGGCATACGTGGGTTTACTTGCCGGCGTGGTGGATAATGCGGCAAAAATTTCCAAATGCTACGCATCGGGCGAAGTTACCGGCATGGGGCGAAACATCGGCGGATTGATTGGCGCCGTCCATGCCAACGACACTTTGCCGGTTGTAATAGAAGATTGCTATACCCATGTAAACGTGAAAGGGACGCATGCTTTGGGCGGTATTGCCGGATTTCACATGGGAACAATCAATCGCTGTTATGCAACCGGAAGCATTCAGGCATCCGGTTGTAATGATGTTTTTAACTGCGAAAATGCAGGCCTTTATTTAGGTGGAATCAGCGGATTGAACGGTCATGAAGAGAGATATACGGACTCTACAATACCTGTTAAAAACAGTATTGCATTAAATTCTTTTATTACCAATGAAAGAAAAAATGACACCACATGGCAAAAAAATGTAGGGCGGATTGGTGCTTCTGAACTGATTCCGCATGAAAACTGCTATGCGGTTGCCACTTTGAAAATCAATGATTCCGTCATAACCAACGGATCCAAAACCAATAAAGATGGTGAAGATGTCGGCTTTTCCGAAATTTATCAGCAAAGTACATACGAAAATAAATTAGGTTGGGATTTAACCAATAACTGGACAATACCTGCCGGTGGCGGCTTGCCGGGCTTGAAATATGTTGCCGATCAAACCGCCGCAGTGGATGTAAATTTCAATATGCCGTCATTGATTTGCCAAGGAACCGATATTCCTGTCGAACTGACTTCTTCGTTGAGCAATCCTACGTTTCGTATTTATAAAAAAATGAATAAAACAGAATTGCAAACCACGATTTTATCCCCAATTGGCGGAAAATATATTTACACTATTTCCAATATATCCGATGAAGCTATTTATTTTGTATCGGTGGAAAATGCCGTTAATCCCGAAAGTAACACCAAACTGCTGCAGGTAACAGCCAAAGCCAAACCGCAAATCTTTTTTGAATACATGGATGTCAAAACCGAATTTGATACTGTAACATTTAGCATATTTTCCGAAACACCGGATTCAACGCTTTCTTATCAATGGTATTTTAATCATACATTGATTAATGGCGTTACAGGAATTTCCTATACTATTCCGAATTGTACAGGGGCAAATAATGGAACCTACACCGTTGTTGCAACCAATAATTGCGGTGCAAAAGATACGACTGAAAAGCAATTTACCATCAACAAGGCTTTTAGAATTAATGCCACTTACAAACCATCTTCTATTTCAATGCCTTATACAGGGCAATGGATTTCATCGGATGTAACGCTTGCTTTAACCAATAAAATAAGCGGTGTAAATGTTCAATATACTGTAAAAAACAGCAATGTTTGGAATACCATGCCTGCTTCGTTGTTATTGAATGCGCATCAAGATACAACGTATCTGTTCCGTGCCGAAAAAAATGGAATGTTTAGTTATGAACAATCCCAACTTGTACGTATTGATACGATTGTTCCTGATTTTACTTTGTCGGCAATTGCCGACGGACAAGTTTACACCGGTGGGAA
Source organism: Bacteroidales bacterium (assembly GCA_031552355.1). Lineage (GTDB taxonomy): Bacteria > Bacteroidota > Bacteroidia > Bacteroidales > P3 > JAVBMO01. Next base: position 25,121 of record JAVBMO010000064.1, read on the forward strand.
AACTTTCAAACCTGTTGTGATCACACTTACAGCCGCTAATAGCAACCCATCGGGTGTAAACTATACTTACTTTTTTGATGGACCCGATGCCAAACCATTAGAAAACCAACAGGTAATCATCAATAAAACTTTCAAAGGAATGATTCCTTTTATGGCAATCAGCGGCGCGGGACAATCGGCTTTTGATATGTTTTCGGTAGAAATAGAAATAGTTCCGGTGTCGGGAATTACCTTGGATAATCATCAAATCAATCTAAAAGTTGATGAAAATCAAACTTTGCATGCAACCATAAACCCTGATACGGCTACCAATACTTTGGTGGATTGGATCAGTCGGGATACGGCTATTGCCAAAGTGGACAATAATGGAACCGTAACAGGAAAAACCATAGGAACTACTTATGTGGTGGCTGTTTCACAAGATGGCAGTTTTAAAGACAGTTGCTTGGTAACGGTTATTCCTACGGCAGTTACAAGTATCGTCCTAAACAAGCACGAGCTTTCGCTCAAAGTAGATAGCAGCGAAACGCTTGTGGCTACTATTTTGCCTGAAAATGCAACCAATAAAAATGTTACTTGGACAAGCCGCAACGCCAATGTCGCCATGGTAAACAACGGTATCGTAACAGCTAAAGAAGTAGGGACAACGTATGTTATCGCTATCACCGAAGATGGGAACTTAAAGGACAGTTGTTTGGTAACAATTTCCGAAAATGTAGGTATCGTAGCCGTACAAAGTCAAATGCAAAACATCAAGGTTTACCCCAACCCAACCTTTGGTCAGTTGAGAATTGAGAATGGAAAATTGAGAATTGAAAATATACAAGTGTTTGATATTGTCGGTAAACTCGTTTTTGAGACCAAACAAACGTCATTTAATATCAGTCATTTGCCGAACGGTATTTATTCTCTGAAAATATTTACAGATAATGGTGTGGTGGTGAAAAAAGTAGTAAAAGAATAAAATTAGTTCATCATTAAAACAACAAACTTATGAAAACTTTTAAATTTATATTTGCAACAATTTGTGTGTTCTCACTTGTGCTTTTATCATGCAGCAAAGACAACGACAATGAGCCTAACAGCAACGACAACACATCTACTGTGGACAATACCGAAATTATCGGCACATGGCAACTGAAAACCTTAGACGGAAATGCCACTTGTACCAATGGTAACAGCCCTTACAATGTAACGAAAGAAGTAAAAGATGCCTTGCCTGCCGATATGACTTCTTACAATCAAAAATATACTTTCAATACCAACAGAACTTGTATGATGGACGGCGATAACGGGGCTTTTACCTATGAAAATAAAGTACTGACCACACAAGTTGGTTCCACAAAAATGGTATTTACCGTTCTTTCTGCTGATAGTCAAAACCTGAAGCTAAAAATGGACGAATCCACTTCTAAAACCTATGCTATTGAAGTTGCCGACGCTTTAATAAAAGATGCAGGCGATTTACAAAATTGTCAAGACTACGGCATTACTGTTACCAATGCTTCATTTACTTTTGTGCTTACGAAATAGGCATGTGTCGCAATGGTAAGAGTTCATTATCATTAAAACTCAAATTATCAAATAAAATTTAGAAATCATGAAAACAATTTTTACACAACAAACAAAAAACTCTTTTTTCAAAAAGAGTGTATTAGTGATAATAATTGCATTCTGCTGGATGACAAACGTGCAGGCAAGATGGCTTTACACTGATAAAACGACCGGACATCAATATACCATAATCAATTCTGCTTACCCTGCTACAACCGGTGAGTGGTCAGCCGAATTCAATGCGGTTGCAATAGGAACTGCGAATTTGGTGGTTCCGAGTACTATAGATTTCATGTTTTACACTTATAGCGGGGAGGTTTCGGGAACAGCCCCGGTAGTTGCATTTATGGGTGTAGGCAGCGCCCAATGGTCGGGGATGTTGGAAAGTGTTGTATTACCTGCTACAATAAAAAAAATGGGGAACAGAATGTTTGAGTATAACCGAGGTCATTATTATGTACAGCAACCGGGCGACACTATATGGGTAGGTGGGCGACTGAAAACTTTTATTGCGCCCGGTATCACCGAAATTTCTATGCGCAACTTCGTGAATTGTCCTGTTCTGACTACCGTAAATATTCCTGCCATAGCAACAATCGGTTCCGAGGTTTTCAAAAATTGTACGGCATTGGCTTCCATTTCCCTGCCCGAAACATTAAAAACCATTGACAACGGCGCTTTCGATGGTTGTACGGCAATGACTTCCTTTACCTTACCCGAATCGGTGGAATATATCGGTGATTTTAATTTCAGGGGAATGCCCATCACTTCTATTCGCTTACCCAAAGGATTGAAAACGCTTAGTAAAGATGTATTCAGGGGTGCTTCCTTAGAAACGGTTTATTATGACTGCGAAGATTTAATGATCAATGATGCATTTCATAAAGAAAGATTCCCCACGCTCAAGAATTTGTACATTGGCAGCACAGTTCGCGATATCAGCACTTATAGAGCTGTACTTGTAAACGCTTTTCGGTATTCGATTGTAGAAAACTTAACTATTGCCGAAGGGGTAGAAACGATGAATTATGCGTTTACCGATTGTAATAACCTGCAAACAATTACTATTCCTGCATCGGTAGTATCGGGCAAAGGTGCATTCTATAATTGTAAAAAGCTGAAAGAGGTAACCATTCTTGGAAACACAATTTATGCTGAAGAATTTAGCGGTTGTGCTGCTTTGGAAACATTTACCATTCCCGCCAATGTTGCAAGAATAGATACTGCTGCATTTCAGGAATCAGGATTGCAGACAATCACGATCCCCGCATCTGTTGAAATAAGAGGAAAGGATGTATTTTCTTCCTGTCCCAATTTACAGGAGGCATTTATTAGGAATAATATTATTCAAGAACAGCAATTTACGAGTTGCAGTAATTTGAAAAAAGTAGAAATGTCGGAAAATGTTACCACTATTGGTAAAGAAGCTTTTAGTCGCTGCGGAAAATTGGAGAAGATAAGTATTCCTGAAAACGTTACAACCATTGCTAACACAGCTTTTTTATGGTGTAACCTGCGTGAAATTATCTTTCATAGCACTATTATTCCATCATCTTTCCAAAATTTTCCGGTTTTACAAAAAATATATATATCGGAAAATGTTACAAGTATAGAGGAAGCGGCTTTCTATAATGCTATCAGTTTACAGGAAATTACAGTAAAATGGCTGACGCCTTTGCCTTTAACCCATTGGCTTGGACAAGATGTTCGTAAAAATGTTTTTTACGGGGTAAATACTGAAAATGTTATCCTGCGTGTACCACGCGGCACGGCAAGTTTATACAAAGCGGCAGCTGTCTGGAAAGATTTTATCATAGAGGAAGATATTGAATTGAAAAGTGAACCAAGTGCCACTTCGGCAATTATAAGCTGGTATAAGATAGAGGAAGCTACAGGCTATACGCTATCGGTTTATACAGATGCTGCCCATACTCAATTATTCAATTCCTACAATCTTGGCGCAGATGGAAGAAAGAGTACAAAACTAAGCTATACAATAGAAGGTTTATCGCCTCAAACAACGTATTATTATATGCTTACGGCATTAGGGCAAAACAGCGCCTCTCTTGGCGAATACACAGGTAGTTTTGTAACCTTAGAAGTATATGATCCTGTTTCTGTAACAGGAATCACACTCAACAAACATGAGCTTTCGCTTAATATAAATGCTGAAGAAACGCTTGTGGCAACTATTCTGCCAAACAATGCCACCAACAAAACCTTTACATGGTTCAGCTGCAATATTACTATTGCTACTGTAAATAGTTTGGGTAAAGTAACCGGAAAAGCTGTTGGCGAAACCTATATTATTGCCACTACCGAAGACGGCAGTTTTAGGGACAGTTGTAAAGTAACCATAAACCCTACAACTGGAATTGCTCAACTCGAAGATAATGAACAAGCTGTCAAAATCTACCCTAACCCAACTTTTGGTCAGTTGAAAGTGGAAAGTGGAAAATTGAGAATTGAAAATATACAAGTGTTTGATATGGTAGGTAAACTCGTTTTTGAGACCAAGCAAACGTCATTTAATATCAGTCATTTGTCTAACGGTATGTATTTTGTGAAAGTAGGAAATGTGGTACGTAAAGTGCTTAAACGATGATTTGGATGATGAATAAGTAAAAATCCTGTTAGGCTTATATCCCTGACAGGATTTTTATTTTTGACTATTAGACCTTATTTAGATAAATAACAATAAAGATAAAAAGCCTTTCGTTATCTTCCCGAAATAATTAAATTACCTAATCATTTAAAATTTTTCAAAAATGAAAAAGATTTTTTTAGCAGCATATATAGGGGGTAAAACGAAAAGTGCATAAAAGAGAGAACAAAAAAAGCCCGAAAAGCCTTTTAAAAACAATACTTTGAATATATTTTACCGGACTGTAAAAAATAAAACGTTTTGGCAAAAATGGCTGAAAATGGCGTAAGAATGAAACAGAATAACTAAAATTTGCCGACCTATTTAAACGAATGACTATGATATGAGTGTAAACCATATAAAAACCCCGTAAAACCGCTATTTAAAGCCTAAATAATTACTTTTAAATTATGCCTGCCTGCAACCTTGTACGGCGGGCTTTTTTTATACCCCAAAACCACTACTTTTTTACTTTAAACTTACACTTAGGCTTACACTTAAACTTACAAAATACAGCAAAAAAGAGTCTTTAAAATATATCAAAAGAGCATAAAAGGAAAGCAAAAAACGGTTTTTTGATGTTTAAAAGCACCCTTAATCCATAAAATTGACATAGTTAAATAAATGTAATAAGCTAACAGTTAGTGTTTTAAATTTATTTTGTTTTTTATGGGTGTGTGCGGAGATTATTCCAGGCGAATAACTCCTATAATTATTGCAATACCTGTTATTTCTTCTTTTGGAATTTCAAAAGGATCATAACTTGGGTTGTCGCTAATAGCTGTTAAATAATTCTCTTTTTCGCTTTTGCGAAGACGTTTGACGATAAGGCCGTGTTCGGTTGTTGCTATCACATGGGGTTTATTCCACTCTATAAAATTACTCTCTTTTAGTATGCGACATGCAACAATATCTCCGCTTGCATACTTTGGGTACATAGAGCTGCCTTTAACCCTGATCATAAAATCAATGCCGTTAAAATCCGGTACTTTATATAATGCTTGTATATCTTGTTTGGCAATGGAAAAACCCGACCCGCCAAAACCTGCAACCGCCTCAATACTTACAAGTGGTATTTCTTTTTCATTTGAAAATATCGATTTGCTTCCATTATATGGATACTCTACCTTATCCTCTTTAACACACATCTCCTCTTTTTCAGGAATAGTATATTTTGATTCTTTGGTTTTTCGAATCATTTCGCCATATCCTGTAAGCAACCAGTCTGCATTAATATTTTCACATTTTGTGAATATCAAATCAAAATCAATAGAGTTTCTGTTATACCAATTTGTTAATGTATTGGGTGCTACCCCTAAAAAACGGGATAATTCGGCATTATTTTTTAAATTATATGCAGATTTTATTCTATTCAAAATCAATGATTTATTCATTAATATTCCTATTTTGTGAAATTATTTTATTTTTTTCTTGCTTTTATTCCCAAATTGTGTTTATCTTTGTCGTGCGATTGCAAACAAAATTACTTTAAAAAAATGGATTTGTACGGAAAAATCAAACAAAAAAAGAAAACCCCTTTTCAAATTATAGCCGAAAGGGTCGGTGTAACTGATGAGTATGTTCGCCAAATCTTAAAAGGAAAGCGCGACGGAACTAAACACCGCGACGGCAAAGGCAAACAAATAATAGAATTAGCAGAGCAATTAATAAAAGAATAATTATGAACACGATAGTTGAAAATCTGTATTGGAAGCTAAGGAAATGGATAATGAAAGAAACTTCATATAGATGTGTGACGGTTGGAGAAGTATGCGACAAAGTTTGGGATTGTTCCGGTAAAACGATTAAAAAAGATGTTCAGCTTTTCATGGAAGCTGTTGAAATGCTTTGGAGAGCTGCACATGATTATAGTTTTTATAATTCCGAAATTGAGTATGAAGATTTTGAAGAAAGAGTGAATTTTTACTTTTAACTATTACAGCAATGAAAGCCGAATACCATAATAATACTCTTTGCCTACAAGCTAATTGGCTTTGGGATATGGGTATTATAAGTAAATCCAACTACGATATGCTTGTCTACCGTGAGCGGTTGAAAGTAGTTCGTCCGGGAAAAGGTTTAGGCAATCCGGCTCTTATTGAATGGCAAAGTATGCCGGAGCGTTTTAAAAATGCTGTTTTGAAATTTGGCGACCCTGTTAAGATGACTTTGAAAAATACATTGGTAAAAAATATTTGCACCGACACCAAAGCGGAACGCTTTTTTGAAGAATACCGCCTTGCCGACGGAAGACGATTGAAACCCGAAATACAAGCCGAATATTACACCAACGCCATTATTTTAAACGCTATCAACACGATTATAAATAATAAAAAGGCTTTAAAAGGGGCTTTGGGTGGACGTGCGAAAAAGATTTGGGAAAACCTTGCCAACAAAATAGCAGAGTTGGACACGACAGAATATCCACACAGTTTGCCAACTAACGAACGTCGTTTAAAAGAGCGTTACGACCGTTACAAGGCAGAGGGTTATCAAAGCCTTGTACATAAATCTTTCGGTAACAAGAATTCCGCAAAGGTTGATACTGATGTAAAAGAGAGTGTTATGATTGAATTGATTTCAGACCCTCGCAATTTAGACAATGCACAAATTGCCCGTCTTTACAATATGATGGCTGAATCTGTGGAATGGAAGAAAATAACCGCTTCGGCAGTAGGTGTATGGCGCGATAAACTTGATTTGGAAAGCAAACCGGGCCGCCGTGGGTTATCGAACTTCCGCAATACAAGCACTATGCAGGTTAAACGTACAAAACCGACTTCCCCGCTTTATTATTGGACAATGGATGGTTGGGATGCTGAGCTTTTATACCAAGAAACTAAAGTTGACAGTAAAGGCAATAGTGTTACTACTTACCACAATCGCTTGACTATTGTCGTGGTGCTTGACCCTTGCTTAAACTACCCTGTGGGTTACGCAATTGGCACTCATGAAACACCTGAACTGATTACCGAAGCTTTGCGCAACGCTGCCAACCATACGGCTGAACTTTTCGGGCAACGCCACCGCACGCACCAGTTGCAAAGCGACCACTATTCAATAAAATCGCTTACACCTGTTTATGAAGCAATAGCCAAGCATTTCACGCCTGCACAGGTAAAGAACGCAAAGGCAAAGATTGTTGAGCCTTATTTTAAATATCTGAATAAAAAGTACTGCCAACTGATGCCGAACTGGTCGGGATTTGGTGTAACGGCTAAAAAAGACAACCAACCGAATGTTGATTTCTTGAATAAATATAAACATAGTTTTCCCGACCAAAACGGTTGCCGTTTACAGCTTGAACGCATGATGATGGCAGAGCGCGCCGAAAAGCAAGCCCGCTATATGGAATTGTACGGAAAAATGCCGGAAAACGAACGTTTAACACTTTCCAACGAAGAATATTTATACTATTTCGGTGCTGTAAGGTACGACCGCACAGGAAAGATTGTAAAAAACAGCCTTGCTGGCCCCGGTGTAATTGCCACTATTGGCGGAATGGAATATACTTACGATTGCTTTGATTTGAATTTCCGCAGCCATGCAGCCGAAAAGTGGATTTTAAGACACGACCCCGAAAATTTAAGCCAAGTGTTGGCAACCAACGAAGACGGTACTTTGCGCTTTATGTTGCAAGAAAAACACAACCAACCAATGGCTTTGATAGAACGCCAAGAAGAAGATGCGCCACAACTGCAAGCCGTCCGAGATTTTAACGCAGGATTGGAAGAACATATTACCGAAGTTCGTTCGCAATCTATACAAAAAGTACAAGAACTTTTTGCCAATACACCGGAACTGAACGATACCCTTGCAAAAATGGTATTGGTGGATAGTCGCGGGCAGCATAAGAACCCACGCAACAATCAACGCCTTTTGCAACAAGCCGAAAAAGTAAACAAAAAGGCTTTGGTTATTGAAGAAAAACAAGAAGAAAACAACTTTACAACCGAACGCCAAAATTATATCAGAGAAAAAATTGATTTAACTAAATACCTGCAAGAAGCATGAAAAACGAAGTAAAACAACAGATTATCGACACCCTTGAGGCTTACATGAAAGAACATGATTTAAGCCAAAACGAAATTGCTAAAAAATGTGGTGTAAATGCAGCCTATTTGGGTGCTATGCGTAAAGGCGAAAACACTATTGTAACAGGTGGTAATAAAACCGTTGAAATTTCGGACAAACATTATGAAAAGGTTGCCGAATTGGTCGGTATTTCGCTTCGCCGGACTTATTGGGAAACCAAACCTACCGAACAACTAATGGAAGCAATGGTAATTTTGGAAGATGCCAAAGCGTACAACTATACCAATACTATTATTGGCGATACCGGCGCCGGAAAATCATACGCATTGGAATTATTCGCCAATCAACACCCTAATGATGTTTTTGTGGTAACGGTTTCGCAATTGGATAATATTGGCGACTTGTTAGATAAAGTGATTGACCTTTTGAAAATCGTTCCTGCCAAAACCAAAAGCAAGAAGTTGAAAGATATTGTAAAGAAATTGCGCGAAATGAAGTTGGACAATTTTAAACCAATGTTGATTTTCGATGAATGCGAATATATGAAGCAACCGGCTTTGTGCGCTATGAAAGAATTGTACGACAATTTAAGTAAATATTGTTCTATTGTTTTGGTTGGACACCCTCAATTGATTACTAACCTCGAAAAATTGCGCAAAAAGAGCAAAGACGGTATTCCGCAATTGTACCGCCGTATCAAATTTGGTATCCGCTATCTGCCGAATATCGACCGCAAATTTCAGCCTTTTATTGCCAATTTGGAAGATAAGCAGCTTTGCCGCTTCTTATCGGAAAACTGCGAAAACTACGGCGAACTACACGATGTTTTAGTACCTGCCATGCGCGAAGCCGACCGCACAGGCGAACCACTTACCGAAAGTTTTGTACGCAAAGTTTTAAATTTCCGCTAAGCCTTATTTAAACAACGATTAAACAGCTTTTAAACACATGAAATCACAAGCCGAAACAGTACAGGAAGACAAAGGTAAGCTAATCATAAAATTGCCCCGTGCTATTTCTGTACATGACATTTTGAGTTATAACCCAAAAGTAATGGATTTTTTGGGCAAGTGGCTTGATAGCTTCGGCAAGCCCGAAATGTCGGGTTGTTGGATTGTTTGGGGCGAAAGCGGCAACGGAAAAACCCGTTTTGTATTACAGCTATGCAAGTATCTTTCGCAATTCGGAAAAGTGGCATACAACAGCTTAGAAGAGGGTTTAAGTTTGAGTTTTCAAACGGCTATTAAAGATGTTGGAATGTTGGATGTGGCAAAGAAATTCATTCTTTTAGACAAAGAGCCTATACCGCAATTAATTGAACGCCTTGAAAAGCGCAAAAGCCCCGATATTATTGTAATTGACAGTTTGCAGTACAGCGGGTTAAATAAAGATACTGCAAAGGCTTTGGTAGATAGGTTTCCAAGCAAACTATTTATATTTATTTCGCATGCCGACGGAAAGAAGCCGGCAGGTAGAACTGCCAACGCTGTTAAATTTCACTCACATGTGAAATTGTGGGTTGAAGGTTATATGATACCTGTACCGATTAGCCGCTTTAAAGATGGGCGTTGCAAACCTTTTATGATATGGGAAGAGGGCGCACAGGAATATTGGGATTAAAGTAATTAAAAGCCTAAGAATATGAAAAAGAAGTACAAGCAAGTAAGAAACAGTGTAGAGGCGGCTCGTTTGCGCAAATATGAGCGTGTAAGGGTTTTCTTTGCTAAAAATATTGAAAAGAACTTGGATTATGATTATGTAATTGATTTGTGCGTGGATGAATTTGGTTACTCGCATGGAACAGTCGAAAAGATTGTAAACCGATATGGGTATTACAAGGATAAATGAAGCGTGTGTAAATACACGGATTGCAAGAATTGAAAATGAATAATTAAATATATAAAATTATGCAAATCGACGGAACAACACACGAGTTTATAAAGCAAAACCTTTCAACTATCATAAGAGGTAAAAAGGTTTATGATAAAGTTAAATGCAAGCTTTGTGGATTGGAAGGAATCCGATACAGCTTGTCGAACATTGTAAATGTGAAATATGATAAGAAATGTCCTAAAAAAGCAAGTAAGAAAGTTCAGATAATCAGCAGATATGTTTGTAATAACTTCGGGTTTGAGTATGGGAAAATTTATGAACGTTGCGAATGCCCTGATAAATATAAAGAAATTCACAAAGATGCTATTTGGATATATTCCGATGAAAGAAAAGAACCAGTTCGTTTGCTTTCAGGTGAATTCAATTTACTTAACGATTAAAACAAATAGCCATGAACACAATATTTGAATACTTAGAGAATTATCTACCGGATTACCACGACAGCGACGATGTGGCGCGCTTGCTTGACCTTGATTTGTATTTGCGTGGCGAAATGGAAGAAACAAGCGGTATGTTCGACGAATTGCGCCAGCGCTTAAATGCCGACCTTTTCGCAGAATATGCAGAGCTGCAAGACAAACTTTTTGCCGAAGCCTTTCAAGAATATTTATTTAAAAACAATAAACTATGCTAACCAAAACCCACAATTACAGTCAGTTTTATGCGCTTGTAAAACAATTGCCCGGCGGGTATGACGAAAAGGAAGTTAAAGAAGCCCTTGTTTGGCAGTACACCA
>JAVBMO010000028.1:0-14251 GCA_031552355.1 Bacteroidales bacterium
GCTGCTGAAGGCCGTGGCCTGGGAACGCGTTTTCTTCGACATATAGAACGGAACTCCATTCTGCTTTTCATGGTGCCGTGCGATTCCGACGACATTGTAAACGATTATAATATTTTGCTCAACGAACTCAAAGAATATAATCCTGAATTGTTGGACAAAAAACGGTTATTTGCCATTACCAAATGCGATATGTTGGATGAGGAAATGATTGTTCAAATGCGAAAAACTATTCCCAAAGAACTTTCGCCTATTTTTATCAGTTCAGTTTCAGGTTTGGGTATTCAAAATCTGAAAGACAGTTTGTGGTCGGCTATGAACGAAGAAACGGAATAATGAATATCGTTTTGTAAAATTATCAATAACTTATTGTTCACTCATTTCTTCGCTTTTTTGATTTTGCTTTTTACCTGTAACATTTATATTCCTGCTTATCAAACAGGGCTTAACCGTAATTTCCGAAAATTTTCAACGAAAGGAAATAAATTCGGCATATTTTTAGTTTTTGCATATAACTTGGTATCTTTGCGTTAAATTCTGATGATATTTGTAATGATGTTCCTCAAAAAATTCAATATAATAAGTTTATTGCTTGTTGCCATTTGGGCTGTTTTTACTTTCTCTTCATGTGAAAAAGAAGAGGATTATAACCAAGATTCGTCTTTAGTTTTGCAATTTTCTGCCGACACTTTGACTTTTGATACGATTTTTACGACTTTGGGCTCAACTACTTTGTCTGTCAAGGTTTATAATCCAAGTTCCCAGCCGGTACTTATAGAAACGGTAAAACCCTTGGGTGGAAGCAGTTCCCGTTTTCGCTTAAATGTCGATGGTGACAAAAACCTGGTTGCCAACAAAGTGGAAATCGGTGCAAAGGACAGCCTTTTTATTTTTGTAACGGTTACCATCAATCCGAATGATGAATCCACGCCTTTTTTGGTGGAAGACGAAATAGAGTTCAACTACAATGGAAAAAAACAATATCTGCATTTGTTGGCATATGGACAAAATGCTATTTTTCATCTTCCGAATCAAAGCCGAAAAGATGCAAACGGAAATACAGTTTCTTTTTCCTATGCGGGATGTTCAGAATTTTGGACACCGGATTTACCTCACGTAATTTACGGAAACTGTATTGTAAGTGGCGACAGCACTTTGACCATGAACCCCGGAACAAAGATTTATTTTGCCAATGGCGCTTCTTTGATTATTGAAAAGGGAGGGAAACTTGTAGCCCAAGGGACTTTCGAGGAAAAAATCGTTTTCCGCAACATGCGTTTGGAAAATTACTACAAAGAATTGCCGGGGCAATGGAAGGGATTGATTTTTACGGAAAGTGGTTCCGGAAGCCTTTTGGATTGGGTGGTTGTAAAAAATGCGGTTACAGGCATTATCATTGACTCTACCAATAACCAATCAAGCTTTGTGTTTGCCAATACCATTATTGAAAATATGTCGAATAATGGGATATTGGTACAAAATTCAACTCTAAAAGCAGAGAATCTGTTGGTGGCCAACTGCCGAAATTATCTTTTGTCCATCGAAAAAGGAGGAAATTATGAATTTTATCAATGTACCTTTGCCAATTATTGGTCGTATGATATAAGGAAAACAGCTGCTGTTTCCTTGGCTACCACAACCGGAAACCCAATACAAAGCGCCGTTTTCCAAAATTGCATCATCTACGGTAGCCGGCAGGATGAATTGGTTTCTACTAAAGATACAACAACAAGCTATTTGTTTGATGGTTGTTTGTTGCGTCGTACAAGCACTAACTTAGGCGGACAACAAAATATTTACAACCAAGATCCTGATTTTGTAGATTATACAATAAATAATTATCATTTAGGGGCTAAATCTGCTGCCATTGGGAAAGGATATACCGGTGGGGTAATTATATCCAAAGATTTGGACGACAAAGACCGCGCTTTTCCGCCATCAATAGGGGCTTATGAATACTATAAATAGTTGAAAGATTTGGCAATTTCTTTTCAAAAAGAGCGTTCCAAGGAATAAAATGTTATTTTTGCATATTATTTAGGCTTAAAAACACAAAAATAGAAATGTATAAGATTCTGACAAAAAGATTGTTGGCTAACAACATATATTTAATGGACATTGAAGCGCCTTGGGTTGCAAATGCAGCAAAACCGGGCCAATTCCTGATTGTAGTCCTCGACAAAAAATCGGAACGTATTCCATTGACCATTTGCGATTACGACAAACCCAAAGGAACCGTTACCATTGTTTTTCAAGTCGTTGGAAAATCTACCCAAAAAATGGCGAAAATGGAAGTGGGTGAAAGCTTCCGCGATTTTGTAGGCCCATTGGGCGTTGAATCAGAATTTTTGCACGAAGATTTGGAAACGCTAAAAAAGAAAAATATTCTTTTTGTGGCCGGTGGTGTGGGAACTGCCCCTGTTTACCCACAAGTGAAATGGATGAAAACTCACGGTATTGACGTCGATATTATTGTGGGGGCTAAAGACAAGTCCATGTTGATTTTGGAAGAAGAAATGAAAGCGGTGGCAAAGAATTATTACGTGACCACCGACGATGGTTCTTATGGCTTCAAGGGTTTGGTTACCGACAAAATCAAGGATCTAATAGATAACGAAGGTAAAAAATATGACGAAGTCATTGCCATTGGCCCCATGATTATGATGAAATTTGTGGCGGCATTGACTAAACAATACGGCATTAAAACCGTTGTGAGTTTAAATACTTTAATGGTTGACGGTACGGGAATGTGCGGCGCTTGCCGTGTAAGCGTGGGTGGAAAAACCCGTTTTGCCTGTGTCGATGGGCCTGAATTTGACGGGCATTTGGTCGATTTCGAAGAAGCCATGCGCCGTCAGGGAATGTACAAAAATCATGAAATAGCGACAGATAGCCCCGGGCACAAATGCAACTTAACCGTTTCGGTAGAAGACAGTTGTCAGATAACAGAAATCAAAGAAAAGAAAAGGATGAAGGCACAGGAGCAAAAGCCTGATGTCCGTAACAAAAACTTTCAGGAAGTATCTTTCGGCTTTACCGAAGAACAAGCCGTGGCAGAAGCTTCTCGCTGTATTCAATGCAAAAGGCCGCTTTGCGTGGAAAACTGTCCGGTAAATATCAAAATCCCGAATTTCATTAAGGAAATTAAAGAACGTAATTTTGCCAAAGCGGCACAGATTCTAGCGGAAGATTCGGCTTTGCCTGCGGTTTGCGGAAGAGTTTGCCCGCAGGAAATTCAATGCGAAGGCAATTGTATTCTCGGTAAAAAAGGAGAACCGGTTTCCATTGGTTATTTGGAACGTTTTGCCGCCGATTGGGCGCGCAAAAATAAATTGGAAACGGCTCATAAAGTAGCAAGCAATGGTATTAAGGTAGGTGTTATTGGCAGCGGCCCCGCAGGTTTGACTTGCGCAGGGGATTTGGCAAAATACGGCTACGATGTGACCATTTTTGAAGCTTTGCACGAAGCTGGCGGCGTACTTACTTATGGTATTCCTGAGTTTCGTTTGCCCAAAGAAGAAGTTGTACAAGCCGAAATCGACAATGTGAAGAAATTGGGTGTCAAGATAGAAACCAATGTGGTGATTGGAAAATCGGTAACCATTGACGAACTTTTGAATGAAAAAGGTTTCAAAGCTTTGTTTATTGGCACAGGCGCCGGTTTGCCCAAGTTTATGAATATTCCCGGCGAAAACTTGAATGGAGTCTTTTCCGCCAACGAAATCCTTACCCGTTCCAACCTGATGAAAGCTTATGAAGAAGGCTACGAAACGCCTGTTCATGTGGGCGAAAGAGTGGCTGTGGTCGGTGGTGGAAATGTGGCCATGGACGCTGCCCGTACGGCCAAACGTTTGGACGCCGAAGTTTATCTGATTTACCGTCGTTCGGAAGAAGAAATGCCGGCACGCAAGGAAGAAGTTCACCATGCCAAGGAAGAAGGTATTCAGTTTGAATTTTTGACCAACCCTGTAGAAATTATCGGTGATGAAAAAGGCTGGGTAAAAGCCATGAAATGCGTGAGAATGCAATTGGGCGAAGCCGACGAATCCGGAAGAAGGAGTTTTTCCGAAATCCCCGGCTCGGAATTTACTTTACCGCTCGACTGCGTGATTATGTCGTTGGGAACAGCGCCCAATCCGTTGATTGGCAAAACCACCCAAGGTTTGGACTTGTCGAAATGGGGCGGAATTATTGTGAATGAAGAAACCGGACAGACTTCACGCCAAGAACTTTTTTCCGGCGGTGATGCCGTAACCGGTTCTGCAACGGTGATTTTGGCTATGGGTGCAGGGAAAAAAGCCGCCAAAGCCATTCATGAATATTTGCAAGGAAAAAAATAATTATTTGCATATCTCCAATTTAGGCCTAACAGTTTTCAAAAAGAACTGTTAGGTCTTGGTTTTAAATGATACCAAATCAACCCAAAGATGAAAATTGCTGTCAATGTACGTTTGCTTTTGCCGAATAAATTGGAAGGTATTGGCTGGTTCACTTACGAAAGTTTGAAACGCATTACCCAAAAACATCCGGAACATGAGTTTATTTTCATCTTTGACAGGCCTTATTCCGAGGAATTTATTTTTTCAAAAAATGTAACTCCCGTGGTGGCGCATCCACCGGCGCGCCATCCTTTCTTGTGGTATCTGTTTTTTGAATTTGGGGTCATGAAAGTGTTGCGGAAATACAAACCCGACATTTTGGTTTCGCCCGATGGCTGGATTCCCCTGAGAGCCAAAATTCCTGTACTGAATGTGATCCACGACTTGAATTTTGCCCATCATCCGGAATTTATCAAACCTTTGATGCGGAAATATTACAATACATTTTTTCCACGCTTTGCCCGCAAGGCAAGCCGTTTGGCAACGGTTTCGGAATACACCAAAAAAGATTTGGTGGACACTTACGGCATAGATCCCGAAAAAATAGATGTCACGTACAACGGTTCGAACGATTTATATAAACCCATAAGCGAGGAACTGAAACAACAAACACGCGATAAGCTGACAAACGGTTGTCCGTATTTTGTTTTCATCAGCGCCATTCATCAGCGGAAAAATGTGGCCAACCTTTTCCGCGCCTTCGACCTTTTTAAAACCCAAACCGGATTAGATACCAAATTAGTAATTGTTGGGTCAAAAAAATGGTGGGCAGGCGAAATTGAAGACACTTATTTGAAAATGCGCTGGAAAGAGGAAGTCATTTTTACCGGACGCTTGGCGCCGGATGTTCTAAATAATGTCTTGGCATCTTCTGTGGCGCTGACCTATGTGTCTTTTTTCGAAGGATTTGGTATTCCCATTGTCGAAGCTTTCAATGCAGAAACAGCCGTCATTACGGCCAACACCACCTCCATGCCAGAAATTGCCGGAGATGCCGCCCTTTTTGCCGATCCTTATTCTGTAGAATCCATAGCCGGGGCCATGCAAAAAATCATCGGCAATGAAGAACTTCGCAATTCCCTGATAGAAAAAGGACGCATCCGGCGAAACGATTTTTCGTGGGACAAAACCGCAGACCTACTCTGGAAAGCCATAGAGAAAATTTAACTATTTCCTTTTGTTATAGTGTTTTATTGTTCAATTTAAATTTTTATTAAAATAATAGATGAAAAGGATTTTATATTTCTGTTTTTTGGTAATTTTGCCACTTGTTTCCTGCAAGCAAAAAGAAGATATTCAACTTGCTGAAAACCTTCAACAGCAAGACAATAGTAAGAAAGAATTAGAAAAAAAACTGATTGATGCCAACAATCGGTTGATGCAAGTTCAAGATGTTCAGATAGATGGTTATGTTGCTCGCAGAAACTGGACTATGCAGAAGTTCGAAAACGGGCTTCGCATTTGGGAATATAAAAAAGGAAATGGCAAACGCTATGTAAGTTTAGACAAAGTCAGCTTGAAATATAGGTTGGAGTTGATTAATGGAACTGAAATTGCCAACTCAGAAAAAGATGGCCTTCTAAGTTTTGAAATAGGCAAAGGACAAGCAGCAGAAGGTTTGGAAATTGCAGTCCAAATACTTTCGCAAGGAAGCAAGGCCAAAGTCATTGTTCCTTCTTATTTGGGATATGGTTTTGCAGGCGACGGCGAAAATATACCCAAACAGGCCATTTTGATTTATGATATAGAAGTATTGTAAAAAACAATATAAATTAACAAAAAACAAAAATACACAAATGAAAAAAAACATCTTTAAAATTGCTTTGGCTGTAAGCGTTGGAGCATTTATGTTCATGGGTTGCGGCAAATCCGAATACCCTGGATTCAAAAAAACAGATTCAGGTTTATACTACAAATTTGACAAAGAAAACAAAAACGGCAAACAATTGCAAGTAGGCGATATTTTGGTGGGTGAAGTTGAAATTAAATTAGACACTAACCTTTTGATTAGCACAAAAGGACAAGGCTCTCAACGTTTATTCATGTTGGATAAATCGAATTTTGTAGGCGATTTGAATGAAGGATTGGCTTTGTTGCACACAGGCGACGAAGTTACATTTTTGATTTCAGCCGACTCTATGGCTCGATTTGTACCTATGCCCCCTTCATTTGTTGCAGGAAGCAATCAAAAAATTTCTTACAGCATAAAAGCTGAATCTATTCTTAGCAAAGCTGAGTTCGAAAAAGAACAAAAAGAAGCACAAGAGAGAATACTTGCAGCAAAAGCCGGAGAACAAGATTCTATAAAAGCGTATATTGCTAAAAACAAAATCACACAAGCTCCCACAAAATCAGGGATTTATATTATTTCTGTAAAAAAAGGAACCGGTGCCAAAGCTGAAACAGGTAAAAAAGTAAAATTGAACTATACCGGTTCTCTTTTAAATGGAACTGTTTTTGATTCAAGCATAGAAAAAGACGGAAAAGCTGCAGGTTTGCAAAGACCTGCTTACGAACCGCTTGAATTTATTCTCGGACAAGGCTCAGTTATACCAGGATGGGAAGAAGCTGTGGCAACCATGAAAGTTGGTGATATTGTGAAAGTAATTATCCCTTCTGCTTTGGCTTATGGCGAACAAAGTTTAGGGCATATTCCTCCTTTTTCACCTTTGGTATTTAATATCGAATTGATTTCTGTAGAATAGTTTTTTCAAAACAATATTTCTAAAGAGGCTGCGTCTTAAAAGAGGAGGCAGCCTCTTTCTTTTGTAAAACAAAAACCGTAACTTTGCAGAAACCGAAGCACTATGAAAGAAGCCGGCAATATTATAGAAATCAAAAATAAACGTGCGGCGTTTGAGTATTTCCTTACCCAAACGTTTACGGCCGGTTTGGTGCTTACAGGAACCGAAATCAAATCCATACGGGAAGGGAAAGCCAATTTGAGCGATGCTTATTGTATGTTTATAAACAATGAATTGTTTGTTCGCAATCTGCATATTTCTGAATACAAATACGGAACCAGCTACAATCATGAGCCCAAAAGAGACCGGAAGTTGCTTTTGCAAAAAAAAGAGCTGAATAAACTTGTGAATAAACTCAAAGAACAGGGTGTTACCTTGATTCCTACCATGCTTTTTGTAAACGAAAAGGGCTTGGCAAAATTGGAAATTGCTTTGGCAAAAGGGAAAAAAGCCTTCGACAAGCGCGAAACATTGAAACAGAAAGACAGCAAACGCGAAATGGACAGGGCTAAAAACTACAGAGGATAAGCTTTCAAATCTTCAATTATTTTCCTGAAATCCTGCAATGATTTAGCATGAACAATTCTCGATAAAATTTCTTCCGAATTGGCAAACATAGAAGAAAAATAGAACCAATATTCTTTCATCCTGTTGAGCACACCGCCTTCAGTAGAAGCAATTTCACCTATCTCGGACAAAAGATTTTCTTCAAATCTGAAAAACAAACTGAAATCCTTTTCCGAATTTCCTCTTAATTCATCGGCTAAAAAAATATTATATAGCAATCCACGCCCAAGCATAACATCTTTGATTTGAGGGAAATTGGTTTGCAAAAAAACATCATTTTCAATCGTAAAAATATTACCATTGAAAACCACCGGATGTTGAATTTCGGACATAAACCAACGAAATTGTTGCCAATGCAAATCGCCTTCGTACAACTGCATGCCAATCCGTGGATGCATGATAACATTTGTCAATTTTGATTTGTTCAAAATGGGAATCAGAGCTTCTATTTCGTCAGGGCAATGATAACCCAAACGCATTTTTATGGACAATTGGGGTTGTATTTTAGGCAAAACAAATTCCAAAAATCTGTCGATTTCATCAGGATGGCAAAGCAATCCCGAACCGCGCCGCTTTTTGCTTACACGAGGCATTGGACAGCCGAGGTTCCAATTAATTTCTTCGTAACCCAAATCGTAAAGCACATTAGCCATTTCCACAAAAAGATCGGCTTCATTCCCCAAAATCTGAGGAATCAGTGGTAATGCCTGTGAATTGTTTTCAGGAAGCACTTCCTTTAGTTTTTTACAATCGGCCGAAACCGTTCCATGGGTAAGCGAAAGGAATGGGCTTACAGCATAGTCGATACTATGCGGAAAAACCGACGCAAACGCTTTTCGAAAGGGCAAATGCGTAAGCCCTTGCATGGGGGCAAGATAAATCATTGGTTAATAATTATATTTATCTTTCCACAAAAATTTCAGGTATTTCCGCGTTTCCGCCTCGCGGGAATTGTTACCGGGTTCATAGAACTTTTGTCCCGAAATCTTTTCGGGTAAAAATTCCTGTTCCACAAAATTATTTTGAAAATCATGCGAATACAAATAATCTTTTCCATAGCCCAATTTTTTCATCAGTTTTGTGGGGCTGTTGCGCAAATGCAAGGGAACAGGTAAATCGCCGGTATTTTCCACAAAAGACAAAGCCTGATTGATAGCCATATAAGAAGCATTGCTTTTGGGCGAAGTAGCCAAATAAATAGCTGTTTGCGAAAGAATAATCCTGCATTCGGGATAACCGATTTTGTTTACGGCATCAAAACACGCATTGGCCAACAAAAGGGCATTGGGATTGGCTATACCAATATCTTCGGAAGCCAAAATCAACATCCTGCGAGCTATAAACAAAGGGTCTTCGCCGCCGGCAATCAAACGCGCCAACCAATATACAGCGCCATTGGGATCGCTTCCACGCATGGATTTAATAAAAGCAGAGATAATATCGTAGTGCATTTCGCCCGATTTATCATAGAAAGCCAAATTTTGCTGAATGGTATTCAAAACCAAAACATTGTCGATTTTCAAATCGCCCGAAAACTGGGAACAAACCAATTCCAAAGCATTTAAAAGCTTACGTGCATCGCCACCGGAAATACGTATTAGGGCATCGGTTTCCGAAAGTTCTATTTTCCTGTCACCTTGCTTTTCCAAAAAATCGACACCTCTTTGCAACATCTTCAAAAGGTGGTTTTCGTCTAATGATTTCAAAATATATACCTGACAACGCGAAAGCAAAGCCGAAATTACTTCAAAAGAGGGATTTTCCGTAGTGGCGCCAATCAATATGATGCTGCCTTTTTCCACTGCCGCCAACAAAGAATCCTGTTGCGCTTTGTTAAAACGGTGAATTTCGTCGATAAACAAAATGGCTTTGCCTTGTTTTTGAGCTTTTTCAATAACTTCACGAACCTCTTTAACCCCACTCCCTGTGGCGCTCAAGGAATAAAACGGAAATTGCAATTTTTCGGCTATCAGCAAAGCCAATGTGGTTTTCCCCACTCCCGGCGGTCCCCATAAAATAATGGATGGCATTTGGTTGTTTTCAAGGGCGCGCTGCAAAACGGTACCCTCTCCCACCAAATGTTCTTGTCCGATATATTCTTCCAAAGTAGAAGGGCGCAGCTGCTCTGCTAAAGGTTTTTGGCTTGTCATAATTGCAAATCTTGGAAATGCAAAAATAAGGATTTAATGGGGAACTTAAAATTATCCAACAGAATAAAAACAAGTCTATAAGAAAGCAAATATTTATTGAGGCAAAACTTCATTTTTATTCCTAACTTTGCAGGAGGAAAAAAGAAAAACATGCTGAATTTTATCTTAAAACGATTTTTTTATGGGCTTTTGGTCTTGTTTGGGGTTATTACCATTGTGTTTTTCTTGTTCAATATTCTCCCCGGCGACCCTGCGCGTATGATGCTTGGACAACGTGCCGATAGTAAAAGCATTGCACTTATACAAAAAGACTTGGGATTGGATCAACCTATTGCCAAGCAATACCTGAATTATTTGAACGATCTTTCGCCTTTGTCTGTCCACAATAATAAGAACGCTGAAAGTTATTGGTTTTTAGATAAAAGCAAATACGCCCCGTATCTTTCCGTTTTGAAAATCGGCGACCATAGCCTGATACTCAAAAAGCCTTATTTAAGGCGTTCGTATCAAAGCCAGAAAAAAGTCAGTGAAATTTTAGCCGAAGCTTTTCCGCAAACCGCCGTATTGGCTGTGGTAAGTATCCTCTTGGCTTTTGTCTTTGGAGTTACTATAGGAACGCTTTCCGCTATTTTTAAAGGCAGTTTGTTCGATAAAATAGCTTTGTTCATTTCCATCTTGGGCATGTCATTGCCGTCGTTTTTTGCGGCGGTGCTTATTGCCTGGCTTTTTGCCTTTGTCCTTGCCGATTTTACAGGCCTGAGCATGTTTGGGAACCTCTATTCTGTCGATGATTTTGGAAGAGGCGAATACATTAATTTAAAGAATTTGATTTTGCCTGCCATTACCTTGGGTATCCGCCCTTTGGCCGTGATTATAGAATTGACCAAAAGTTCCATGCTCGAAGTGCTTTCCCAACCTTATATCCGCACTGCCAAAGCCAAAGGTTTATCTTTCAAATCCATTATTTGGAATCATGCTATGAAAAACGCCATGAATCCCATTGTTACGGCAATTTCGGGTTGGTTTGCCGCTTTGATATCGGGAGCGGTTTTTGTGGAATACGTTTTTGACTGGAAAGGTGTTGGCGTGGTGATTGTGGACAGTTTGGAAAAATATGATTTTCCGGTAGTAATGGGCAGTTTGCTGGTAATTTGCGTTATATTGGTTTTAATTAATATCTTTGTGGATATTTTGTATGGAATTTTAGATCCCCGTGTAAAATTGGGATAAACAATAAAACAACAGAAAACATTAAAAAACAAAATAATATGAGAAAGAAAATTGTTGCGGGAAACTGGAAAATGAATAAAACTTTCAGCGATGCCGAAGATTTATTACAAGAAATAGGTGAAGAATTACAGGCTGCCAATAATACAAAAGTTCAAGTGGTAATTTGTACACCTTTCCCTTATTTGGAAATGGCTACGGATTTTTGTCAGGATTTTGACTACAGCATAGGTGCGCAAAACGTAAGTGAATATGAAAAAGGCGCTTACACAGGTGAAATTTCGGCAGAAATGCTACAATCTTTGAACGTAGAATACTGCATTGTAGGGCACTCCGAACGCAGAACCTTGTTCCACGAAACCAACGAACAAATCAAGCTGAAAATGGAAAACCTCTTAAAACAAGATATTATTCCTATTTTTTGTTGTGGCGAAGTGTTGAAAGACCGTGAAGAAAACAAACATTTCGACGTGGTAAAAAAACAAGTGGAAGAGTCTTTGTTTGGTTTCCAACCGTTGGATTTCAATAAAATAGTGATAGCCTACGAACCGGTTTGGGCTATAGGAACCGGCAAAACCGCCACAGCAGACCAAGCCGAGGAAATGCACGCTTTTATCCGTTCTTTGATTGTTGAAAAATATGGAAAAGAATTGGCGCGCAACACCTCTATTTTGTACGGTGGAAGCTGCAACGCCAAAAATGCGGCAGAACTTTTTGCCAAAGAAAATGTGGACGGCGGACTTATTGGCGGCGCATCTTTAATTGCAGCCGACTTTATTACGATTATTGATAGCTTTTAATTTAATGAATAATTAATAATGAAAAATGAATAATATTGTCGCTGCGCGACATGAAAAACGCTTGTACGTTAAGTTTCGTACAAGCGTTTTTTATGCTATGAATGATGAACAAGATAAAGCTTTTATATCCTTATTTAGAGGTTGTTTAAATTTTCATAAAATACAACACAAATAAAAAGATGCCGCAACTACGTTGCTTTAAATCATACATTATACATATTCTACAAAGATGTTGCCACACTGTGGCTTAAAAGCGGCAGGGCCACGGAATCTTTGTAGCAAATCAGATAATCTACATTTATGAAAGCCACATAGCGGCGATATCTTGAAATATGTAAATGGCATAACGAAATTCAAACAACCATTTAGAGAAACCTGTGATTTTAAGAAAAAACGTACCTTTGTAGCAAATGAAAACGAATAATTGTATAGTGGATAATGCACAAAATTCAACAGATATCTCATTTGTCATTTCTCTTTTGCTTTTATACTCATCGTTCATCATTCATAACTCATCGTTAAAAACATGGAATATACAGAAGTAAAATTTAAAATAAACCCCACAGAGCCTTTTTCGGAAATAATCAGTTGTGAATTGGCTGAAATAGGGTTCGAAAGTTTTGAGGAAAACGAAGAAGGCATCACCGCTTTTATCCCAAGCGTTTCTTTTGGAAAAGACAAAATAGACGACATTTGCGTCCAATATGCCGAATCGTGTGAACTTTCGTACGAATGCAAAGCCATTGCCGAAGAAAATTGGAACAAGGTTTGGGAAGAATCCTACCATCCTATTTTAATTGATGATTTTTGTTTTGTGTATGCACCTTTCCATGAGCCCAACCCACAAGCGGAATACAATATTTTGATAGAACCCAAAATGTCGTTTGGCACGGCTCATCATGCCACCACAGCCAATATGATTTCTTTCCTGAAAACAGAGCATTTAGAAAATAAAACGGTTTTGGATATGGGAAGCGGCACCGGAGTGCTTGCTATTTTGGCAGCTTTGCGCGGCGCTACAAAAGTCGATGCCATTGATATTGATGAATGGGCTTATGAAAATGCCAAAGAAAATATAGAGAGAAATCATCAGGAAGCGAAAGTACATGCAGAACTCGGCGAAGCATCACTTTTGCAAGGCAGAACCTACGATGTGGTTATTGCCAATATCAACCGGAATATTTTGTTGAACGATATGCCGGTATATGCACAATGTTTGCCGCCAAAGGGCGTTTTATTGTTAAGCGGTTTTTATGAGAGCGACATTCCCGTTATCCGCCAAAAAGCCGAAGCGTTAGGTTTTTCTTACAACACCCATAGAGAAAAAGATAGCTGGGTGGCAATAAGATTCACTAAAATTAATTGAAAATTGAAAGTTGAAAATTGAAAATGGCTGTCGCTGCGCGACATAAAAAACCGCTTGTACGTTACATTTCGTACAAGCGGTTTTTTCTTCGTCATTGCGAACGCAGTGAAGCAATCCGATTCATTGCCGTTGCTTTTAAGCAACGGATTCAAATGGGTTAGAGGCTATCCGGCTTTAGCCAAATCTGTTATTAATTTAGGCTAAAGCCGAAATAAAATTTCATCTTTTGACGCCGTCGGCTAAAGCACGACGGCAATGAAAAACCCACAATAAGAAGACCTGTTAGGTTTCCAAAACCTAACAGGTCTTCTTATAACGATGAACGATGAATGGCGCGCAGCGCCAACCATTCATAATTCATAACTCAAGCCCCAAACCCCAAAGGGGCTTGAAAGGCAGGTATTATTTCATTTTTCATCGTTTGGTTACTTTGCGTACCGCATTCCCCACTTTCACAAAGTAGGTTCCGCTTGGCAAATGGCCGATGTTCATTGCCGTTGCTTTTAAGCAACGGATTCAAATAAGTTAGAGCTTATCCGGCTTTAGCCAAATCTGTTATTAATTTAGGCTAAAGCCGAAACAGAATTCATCTTTTGGGACAGTCGGCTAAAGCACGACGGCAATGAAAAACCCACAATAAGAAGGCCTGTTAGGTTTTGGAAACCTAACAGGCCTTCTTATGATGATGAATTATGAATGGCGCGCAGCGCCAACCATTCATAATTCATCGTTTATAGTTCATCATTAGAACTGTTCATCGTTTGGTTACTTTTCTCACCGCATTCCCCACTTTTACAAAATAGGTTCCGCTTGGCAAATGGCCGATATTGATTTCCGTTTTTTCGCCGGTAATGGCAAAAGTACCTACCAACTTACCCACAAGGTCGAAGATTTCTATAGATTGCTTCGTTCCTCGCAATGACGTGGCTGTTTGGCTGTTCCACTTTCCACTTTCAATTGTCAGCTGTCCATTAATTACCGGGTTCGGATACACGACAAACTTTGCTTCTTCTGCTTGGGC
>JAVBMO010000024.1:0-3696 GCA_031552355.1 Bacteroidales bacterium
TAGGCAAAAGTGTCGTTTGTCCAAACCAAAATAAAAATGCAAAGCACATTCATGGGATTGTATTCAAAAGACCAAATAAAAGGAATCCAATTGATTAAACCCAAAGGAACCACTGCATACAAAATGCCGGTTATGGTCAACGCTATATTGGTAAACGGATTTTCTTTTTTTCTGTACAATTCAACAATGAAAATGCCGAAGAAAACAGGAAGAATAATGGCTAAAAGATAAAAATGAGTACTCAAAATTCCTGTAAGGGCTAATGATGAATATACAAGCACACCGCCAATCATGCCAGGATATTTTTGGACAGAAACACCTTTGGCTTCCAGATTTTTGTAAAATTCGAAAAGGCCGATAAAAGAAACAATTCCGAAAACGATAGCGCCCGCAATATTTGAAAACAACACAGACCCAATGATAATCCCAATAAATACAGCGCCGGAAAGGGTTCTTGTTAAAAGTGTTTTCATTCGGTGTTCGTTTTATTCGTTATTCTCATTTTGGTGTTCTACAATAAGTTGCTTGGCTCTCAGTATCTCAGAACGGCGAACCATCAATTTTATGTCGCCAAAGCCGTACATGCTGTCTTGTGTATTTAAAACAAAAGTAAGTATTCCATTTTCTTCCAACATCCCTTGTATCAGCAGAATTTTGTATTCTTTGATTCCTGTGTAAACTTCTGTCCAAGGGTTGTCTGTTTCCACTTTTGTCAAATTATGCCTGCAAAGTTTCAGTTTCTTCTGTCGATGATTTTTCAGGCTTTTCGTCTTTCTCTTCTGATTTTTCTTCTTGGGCTATTTCAGCCGTAATGCTATCTTCTTCAAAAGGACGTTTCCCGAAAATATCTTCCAAATCCTCACGGAAAATCACTTCACGAGTAATCAGCAAATGAGCCAGTTTGTCAAGATTTTCTTTGTTGGCAGACAAAATGCTAAGCGCACGCTGGTAAGCTTCTTCCACCATTTTACTCACTTCCTCGTCGATCGTTTCAGCGGTTTTTTCGCTAAAAGGTTTTCCAAATGCATATTCAGATTGTCCTGAAGAATCGTAAAAACTGATATTGCCTATTTTTTTGTTCAAACCATAATAGGCTACCATGGCAAACGATTGCTTGGTAACACGTTCCAAGTCATTTAATGCGCCGGTGGAAATGTGTCCGAAAATAAGTTCCTCGGCAGCACGGCCGCCAAGCGTAGCTGTAATTTCATCGAACAATTGTTCATAGGTTGTAATTTGACGCTCTTCGGGCAAATACCAGGCTGCTCCTAACGATTTTCCACGGGGAACAATGGTTACTTTTACCAATGGATGCGCATATTGTAACAACCAACTTACAGTGGCGTGGCCTGATTCGTGGTAAGCAATTACCTTTTTCTCGTGTGGCGTAATGATTTTATTTCGCTTTTCAAGTCCGCCCACAATACGGTCAACGGCATCTAAAAAGTCTTGCTTTTCAATACTTTTCTTGTTTTTACGTGCTGCAATCAAAGCCGCTTCGTTACACACGTTGGCAATATCGGCACCCGAAAATCCGGGAGTTTGTTTGGCCAAAAAATCTTTGTCCACATCATTACTCAAGCGTAAATTTCTCATGTGTACAACGAAAATCTCTTTACGTTCTTCAATATCAGGTAATTCCACATAAATCTGACGATCAAAACGTCCGGCGCGCAACAAAGCTTTGTCCAAAATGTCTGCACGGTTGGTTGCCGCCAAAATAATCACTCCGGCGTTGGTACCAAAACCATCCATTTCGGTAAGTAATTGATTTAACGTGTTTTCGCGTTCATCG
The DNA here is from genome assembly GCA_031552355.1 of Bacteroidales bacterium. Lineage (GTDB taxonomy): Bacteria > Bacteroidota > Bacteroidia > Bacteroidales > P3 > JAVBMO01. Next base: position 1,796 of record JAVBMO010000024.1, read on the forward strand.
TTTGAACCCGACATAATATTTTTCCCTCTGGCACGGCCAATGGCATCAATTTCATCAATAAAAATGATACAAGGGGCTTTTTCTTTGGCAGTTTTGAAAAGGTCGCGAACACGCGAAGCTCCAACACCGACAAACATTTCTACAAAGTCTGAACCCGACAGTGAAAAGAAAGGAACTTTGGCTTCGCCGGCCACAGCTTTGGCAAGCAAAGTTTTTCCGGTTCCCGGAGGGCCTACCAATAAGGCGCCTTTGGGAATTTTACCTCCCAAATTGGTGTATTTTTGTGGGTTTTTCAAGAAATCCACAATTTCCATGACTTCAATTTTGGCTTCTTCCAATCCGGCCACATCATTGAAGTTGATTCTTACATGTGAATCTTTATCATAGACTTGAGCTTTGGATTTTCCAATGCTGAAAATACCTCCACCACCACCTGCACCGCCGCCTGCATTCCGCATCATTCTGAAGAAAAGGAAGAAAAGAGCGACCATCAGTAAAATAGGCCAAATAAATGAAAAACTTTCCCAAAAGCTTGTGCGGACAACAGGTTTAAAATCAATTCGTGAATTGGAAATTATTTTGGCTTTTTCTGCATCGGATTTTCCAACAGTATCGCGTGCAATAATTTGGTTTTGAATTCTTTCTATTTCTTTTTCAAAACTTTCTGTCGATAAGAATTTGTAGATGTAAATGTATTCCGAAGCTTTTGTAGTGCCGAAAGTATTGGATTTCGGACGCAAATCCTTGTAAGTGGAATCGGCCTCAATGCGGTCTTTCTTCATATAAATTTCCGCAAAATCTTCATTTTTGATTACTAAAATTTTGCTGTAATCCTTTTTCATAAGGATTTTTTCCAACTTGCTTTTGGTTATTTCGTTTGTTTGGGTTTCGCCGGTGGTAAACCAAATGGAAACAAAAACGAGGATAAGTGCAAGATATATCCAATAAATGAAACTTCCCATACGGGGTTTCATGGACGGAATATTTTTCTTCAAAGGGTTTTTCCCCTTTGGATTTTGTTTTGGATTTGTATTTGTATTGTTTGCCATAAGAGTTTTTATTCTATGTCTTGATATTGTTTTTGAGGCGCATCTCCCCAAAGAGATTCCAGCCTGTAATATTGTCTAATGTCTTCTTTGAAAATATGAATAACCACGGTTACATAATCTAATACAATCCATTCACAATTATTGTACCCTTCTTGTCGCCAAGGATTTTGTCCGGTTGTTTTTTTTATTTCCATATCTACATTGTCGGCAATGGCTTCAACCTGAGCAGGGGAATTTCCATGACAAACGACAAAAGCCTCAAACATAGAGCCTTGGATTTTATTCATGTCGATGACAACAATATTTTTAGCTTTTTTATCTTGCATGCCTTTTACAGCAAGATCTATAAGTAACTGCGTTTCGTTAGATATTTTATTTTTTTTAACGGCCATTCGTATTAAATTTGTAAAATGCGTGGAGCAAAAAATGAACTTGCAAAGATACAAAAAAGGCAGGAGAAAGAGAAATGAAATTTATAGCCTTTCCCAAGGGAAATTTAATCTTGGATCCCAAAGGAAAGACAAACAAGGTATCTTTTAACAAGTCTATCTTTCGCAAAGATTTTTGAAAGCGCAGTATTCGCAATTTTTCAAATTTTCGGTTTGTACAAAAGCGATGTCTTTATTGAATAGTTCTTCCAAAAGTTTTTGCAGAAATGAGTCAAAAAGGTTGATTTCAGTGTCCGAAAATTCCGTGATACCATCCAAGCTAGCCATCTGCAATAGTTCGGATTGTTTCCGCATGGAATAAATTCCGGCTTGCAAAGTCTGTGAAATTTGGAGTTCCGACTGCCGGTAAAGCCATACATAGCAAAGCAACTGAAATACTTTTTCAGGGAAATTTATAATGTTG
>JAVBMO010000063.1:0-14302 GCA_031552355.1 Bacteroidales bacterium
CGACCATTGGAAAAATCAGGTTCAAATGCATTTGGATACGTATTTCAATGTTATTGACAAAGATTTGGTTACGCTTATAGAAAACCGTTTGGATAAAAATCCGGATTCTAACCAGCATCTGACATTTGATTTGTATGTCCGGAAAAACGGAACTTACCAAAAGGTAATTGACGAAGGCAATTTTGCTGATTATTTAACAAAAGAACTTAAAATCACGATAATCCCGATACAAATCCCTGATGGAAACCGCTATGCCAATAATTTCCTGGCAATTGGCGCTCGAAAAATTATGGCTGTCGATGGCCAGTCCGATGTGTTTAAAAACGCATTGAAAGCGAATAATGTAAATGTTACATGGGTTCCCATACCGAATCTTATTAAAGGTTATGGCGCTGCCCATTGTATGACACAAGTAATTGTAAGGGAAAGAGAGAAATAGGGTAGGGGAAAAGAAAATAGAAAAGCCGTTGTTACCAAAATAACAACGGCTTTTGTTACAATAAGTACCTTGACCTTGTGCTTTTATAAAAATCACTTAAATTTTATAGAATAAATTGAGTTTTGCTTCAATTTAATCCCATTTAGTAGTTCTCGGCCACATTTTTTCATACATTTCAGAAGGTGGAAGACCTATAGAAACACGTCTTTTATCTAAATTGGGGTAATCGAATATTAAATCTGGTGGAGTTTTTATTACATTTCCATCTTTGTCATACACGGTACCCGTTGTATTGTAAATAAAATTTTTGTAATTCCAACGATCAACCATTAGTCCTAAATAATAGGGTGGGCATTTCCCTTCCTGTACAAACTTAGCTATTGTGTTGTGATAGTAATTGGTATCTAAGTGTGAAAGGTGTATAAGCATAATATCTATAGTGCTTGATAAAGGAATGCGTCCGCCTGTTAGTGCAACGCTTGGGCAACCCCACTTTTGAAAAATATATTTTAAACGTATATTGTTGATGCTATCACTTTTTTTTACCAAATCATTAGCATTTTTAATACTATCTTCATTTGTTACAGGTACTTTCCTATAGAAAAAATGTCTTACTTGTAGATCTTCATCAATCATAAGTTTTAGTAAATTTACCAAAGTAGTATCCTGTTGCTGTAAAGATTGCTTATGAAGAACTGCATATTCAATAGAGTCAATGAGTTTTTTGCCATCCATTTTCAAAGGAACTTCGTCCCATGGGAAAGCGTAGTCTTTTACCAATTTTCTACAAACCCCAGCAGCATTTTTATAATCTTTCTTTTCCATGGCCAACCGAAGATATAACTCTATTTCATTATAAGCCGGTGTCCGTATCAGCTCACACTTATTTTTCAGTTTGGTTAGCATTTTATAAGCTTTATCAATATCTTTTTCTACTTTGTAAGCATAAAATGCTTTGTACATATCAGGATAATAATCCGTAATATAATTGCAGTTTGCTGTATTTTGTGCATTAAGAATTGTCTTATTTACATTGAATATTAATAGAAAGACTAAAAATATTTTGGCATTTTTTATCAGATTTTTTTTCATATTCGTTGTGTTGGTAAGTAAAAAGGAAAAGAGTTCATTGAGATTTTTGTAACTTTTTAGCTGTTTGAATCAATAGATGGAATGTTATTATTAAAATGGAAGTGGTACTCAAAAAAATGAAGATAAAAATATCTAGAGAATTATATAAATACAAGTATTTCAATCCCCAATTTGATTTACGTATATCTTTCAGGCAGGATAGTTTTGTATCTGAATTTTGATCTGAATCTGATAGTGAGATTGTCGAATTTGCAGCTTTTAGAGAATCTGTCAATAAATGATGTTCAAGAGCATAGTTCAATTCTTGTTGGGCAGCATATTTTTCATATTTTGGTGAACAAGTTTCGTAGTCTTCCTCAGGTCTGCAAAAAACAAATCCTGTAAATATATCCTGAAATGTGAAATTTACTTTTTCTCCTTTTGTAGGAAAAATGTCAAAAATATCACGACCAAACGGACTTCCTTTAAAATCAAAGCCAATAGGTTTATATCCATTATTTTTAAAGGCAGCTTTCCATTTTCCTTTCTGGATTGGCAAATAGAAGTAGTAGTCATTAATCTTAAACCCATATAAATAAACATTAGCAGTTATATTTGGAAATACATTATAAATGTATTGGGCCTCATTGTGTAAAAATTTCCTAACTATTCTCTTTGTCTTTGATATTTGCTTTTTTTGTGCTTCTTTGTTTACAACAAAAGCATGGCGATAATTGGTTACAACTAAACATTTTTTTTGTTTTTGCTTGTACCAATCAATAACTACTTGTGCCATTAAACTATCACGTTTCCACAATTCAAATTCCTGAACCAATGGGGAATTATATAATGATGGGAAGTAGTTGTGTGGTAAGACATCCGTAAAATATTCCTGAACTTTTAAACTGTCCGGTAAATTTTGGTTTAGTTGGTTCAACTTTTTCATGAAATAATAGAAGGGCCCCGAAGGGTACCTCATTAATGTAGCAGTTGCCTTTTCCAATAAAGTGTCGTTCGCATAAGTTGTTTGCAAAAACCGATCGACTTTTGCTTGATTGCGAGCGCTGCCATATTCAGTGAATATATGCCCTGCTTTTTCGATAAATTTCGGATTGCTGACAACTTTGTATGCCAAATCCCATGCAGTACTTTCGCCATGTGCATTTTCACACAAAACCACGATATCATACTTGTCGAACAAACTTAAAATATAATTTTCAGGGCTTGGGAGTGAATCCGATAAGAATAATTTGTATTCAGTTAGATTATTATTATCTGGGTATTCTCTGGATTTAAAAGGATTGTTGAATCCCATAAATTTATGTTCAGAATAGTTGTTATTGTTGTTACAAAACAATAGAAATCCGTAAATACCAAATAAAACTACAAACACTATAAAAGATGTACCAATATTTACTTTAAGTATATTAGTGGTTTTAATTTTTTTTGTTTTTGAGAGTGTATCCCACCAAAATTCTCTTTTAATGATGTAATATATAGCACCAAATAATAAATTAAGTAATAAAATACGAGGTACTATGTAATATAAATCGGTTTTATTTAAGATCCAAAATACAATAATTGGCAAAACAAGTCCTAATCCAATTTTACAGCAAAGTTCTCGTCCTAAAATGGTTTTTAAGTCAGTCTGTTGTTTCTTTTTTTGTTCAATAGCAATTTCAAACAATATTTTCCCCAATGTGCTTTGCATTGAAGCATAGAAAATAACATGGTATAATAATCCAACAATTAAAAATAGCAATATAGTTTCTACAAATATCCATTGCATTAATACTCTTTCAAAAAGGATAGAAAAGGCATAAACAATAGAAATATCAACAAGAAAAGCTAGAATTTCTTTAAAAATACTTATATTATTTTCTTTAGTCCTCATTTTTATTGCATAAAAATAAAAATTTGCTATAGGAAATAAGTAAATGGCAAAGCCATCTTAGTTTCTTTTAATTCAAATTAACAGCGTAATAAGCTTCTTTTCCATTGGGATAAATACCGACAATAAACATAGCTTGTTCTTCTGCATTTTGCAAATCATGTGCAATATCATTGATGTCAGAGTCGGAATTAATGCGTTGATTATTAATTTTCAAAATAATAAAATCGGGTTTTACTCCGGCATCTTGGAATTTTCCTTTACCTACCGATTCCACTTGAACACCATACGATAAGCCGAATTTATGCCTCAAATCGGAACTCACTTCTTTGAATTTTACACCCAAAGCATCCATACTCACATCTTTGGTAATATCAGTATTTCCTTGTACGTTTTTCAAAGTAACTTCAAATGTCTCTTCCTTTTTTCCCCTTAGAACTGTTATGGAAACTTTGTTTCCCGGCCTGTAGCGGCTGAGTTGTTCTTGAAGTTCCGAAACGGATTTTACTTTGGTTCCGTTTACCCCGGTAATCACATCACCGGCTTTCATGCCGGCATCTTTGGCAGAAGATTTCTCTTGCAATTTTTCCACATAAACACCTTCCAGTACAGACAAATCTTTTTCTTTGGCAAATTCAGCGTCAATATCATGAATAATAATACCCAAAACGGCTCTTTGCACAGCGCCATATTCTTTCAAATCGGCAATAACTTTGCTTACAATGCTGATAGGAACTGCAAAGGAATACCCTGTGTAGTTGCCTGTTTGCGAAGCAATAGCTGTATTAATTCCAACCAATTCGCCATTGGTACTTACCAAAGCGCCACCACTATTGCCGGGATTTACAGCTGCATCGGTTTGTATAAAAGATTCTATTTTCATGCCACCACTTCCCGGAAGAATATTAATATTCCGGGCTTTGGCACTCACAATTCCGGCAGTTACGGTCGAGGTCAGGTTAAAAGGATTTCCGACAGCCAACACCCATTCGCCGACTTTTAATTTGTCGGAATCGCCATATGGAATCGTGGCAAGATTTTCCGCATCAATTTTTAAAAGGGCAATATCAGTAACCGGATCCACGCCGATAAGCTTAGCTGTAAATGAACGTTTGTCATTGAGGGTAACTTCAATTTTGTCGGCACGTTCAATCACATGATTATTGGTAACAATGTAACCATCTTGCGAAATAATTACTCCGGACCCCATTCCTACTTGTGGCTGAGGGTTTTGAGGCCGCATTCTTTCGCCAAAAAAGAAATCGAAAAAAGGGTCGTTGAATCCATTGTTATAGGAAGAAGATTGCCGGTTAATAGTCGATTTAATATGCACAACCGCGTTGATGGCTTTTTCTGCCGCAACCGTAAAATCGGTTTGAATGGCAGACGCAATATCGGTTAAATCCGGTAAGCTTTCATTTTTTTTGTTTTCTTTTGCATAAGAGCATCCTAAGGTAGTAAGAAATAAGGATAGGCTTAAAAAGGTAATAATACCCAGTTTAGAAGTTTTTTTCGTTTTCTTTTCCATCTTTATTTTGTTTTGGGGACATCCCTTTTATCAAATGTGACCATGATGGAATGTCCGTGTTTATTGATAAAAATAATGAAATAATGAGAAGATCAAAAAGTATTTAAGTAACGAATGAAAAAAACTTTTAGTATGGAAATAAAACTCTTTTTATTAATTTTGTAGGATAAATTTTTTAACAATAGAATCAGTTTTTTCTTATTGAAATCTAATATTTAAATTTGTTTTTACGGTGATATTTCTTAAAATTTCTTTTTTTGCTTTTATAAGAGAAAGTTTTCTAAATCTATTGGTTTTAGCAATGTTTATGCCTGTTTTTATACTCACATTGCCTCATGTGCAATTTTCTTATAGAGATATTTTTCCTTTTTTTCTCTTTTATGCCGTATTTGTCATATTTCTCTTTTCTCTTTTATTCTTTACTGTTTATATTTTGTACAGACAATATAAGCATGATAAGGGAAAGTATATGATTATTGATAAAATGCAAAGACAAATTATCTATAACAATGGAAAAACAGATGAAATGTTTTCTTTTGAAGACATCGTTGTCATAAAAGAATTCTCTATGAGTGGGGGTAGAATCCATTTCCCTTCTTATTATAGAATCATACGAAGAGGGGAAATGGAAACAATAGTAGTAACTTCTTTAATGGTAGGTAACCTTCCTTCAAAATTAAAGAAAGTAAAATACAAAAAAGCAGATGGAAGCATATTTGAAATGCCCTTTTTGTAGAGAATATCAACAAAAAAGCGAAATTGTAGACACTGTCCGTTTCGCTTTTTGTTTCTAATGAAAATAGGCTTTATTCCACTGCACAAGCAAATCATTTATTCATGCCGCATAGCGTCGATATCCCATTCCACATACAAAAACAAAATTTAGACTTGTCGAAATTTTAAACTGTTACTTAGTACCCTCTTTCAAATTGTTTGCCAGCAGCGCCAATTTCACCTTCTTTTATAGTTCCGCGAGATAGGCGTGTTTCCCAATACGGATCGAAAGGTTCGCCTCTTACGTCGCTGTGCAGCAGGCGGTAGTCAGCGCCTGTGAATTGTTCTTGCCAAAAGACAAACATTTTTTTGGAACCTTCTCCTGGAAGAACATCGTATCGCCACATTTGGTAGGGGAGATAACTGCTTCCTTGACTGCGTAAAGCGTCGGAAGCTTTGAATTTTTCGTCAATAATATAATTGGGTGCACCATATTTTAAATAAACAATGCCACGGTCTGTTATATAACCTGGAACTTTTGCTCTAAATCCAAAGTTAGCCTGTACGTAATTGATTTTTTCAAGATATTTCTGCCATTCTTCTTCGGCAGTTTCTGGATAACGGGCAATGAAAAAACCGTCCAAAAAGTCTTGTTTTTCTTTCAGTGTGGATTTCTCTGAATTATGGCGGATATAGTGCTGTTCATCGGGGTTTGCAATGGGGTCGAGCGCTTTCACATAAATAGTCAATAAAGAGTCATTGGTGATGATGGATGCAAAAGATTGACTTTCAGTTTTTAGGTCGTCGTATGCAGGGTTGCTTCTTTGGAAAAAAACTTTGCTTTTAGCAAGAGATTTATTTGCTGTATCGTTTATTTCCACTATCAAATAATAATTTCCCGAAGGTAATTCTTTGATATTTAATGAACTTAGAACGACATTGATGGGTTTAGCTTTCAGGACTTTTTGCCATTCATTGTTCAATATTTTTTTGCCACTCAAATAGTCTTGCAGGTAAATATTTAAGATAAACGGTTGATTTTCTTTTACAAGGGTATTAGCATTGTAAATTTCAGTAAAATAAGTCAAATTTGAAATTTCTTTTCCGATTACGGCTTGCATGTATGGTGTAAAGTCGTAGCCATGTTTAGAAAGCATATTTTCTTTTTGCGTAGGGACATAGCTTTCAAGAATTTGAATATTGGAAATGCTCAATTTATTTTTAGGAAAATTGACTAAAATATCTTTTTCAACAATTTTTTCGGCCAAAGAATCGGGTTTGGAATTATCTTTTAAAGTCAGTTCCATTGTGTAAATTCCATTATCCAAGGCAAAACGTTGTGCATCCATGAAGGAAATATTATTATCTGCCGGCGAGGCTATGGCCGGGCTGTTTACCTTGTGTTTGGAATAATTAATAATGGAATCGTTTTTCTTGAAAACCACCAAAATATCTACCGAAGCAATATATTTTCCATTGGCAGCTTTTTCAAAATTCAAACTGCGCCCATCAAAAGAAATATAGGTTTCTATATAAGGGTCGCCTTTGGGAGTGCAAAAAGTAGCATAGTCAAAAACAGCAGACAACCTTTGAGCTTGAATTCCCAATGTTGTCAAGGCCAAGCAAAATAACAAAATTATTTTTTTCATAATATGTTTTTTAATCGTAAGAACTACCTACAAAAATAGTAAAATTTGGTCATTATACGAAATGATTTTACAATCTTCTGCTTACTTGTTCCACCATTCTGGTTTTCCAAGGCAAAAAATCCCCTTCAATAATGTGTTTGCGCGCTTCTTTTACCAACCACAAATAAAAGGCCAAATTATGAATGCTGGCAATTTGTAATCCCAATATTTCATTTGCCTTGAATAAATGCTTGAGATAAGCCTTTGTATAAAATTGATCTACAAAACAATCACTTTCTTCATCAATGGGTGAAAAATCCATTTCCCATTTCTTATTTTTGATATTGATAATGCCATTTCTGGTAAACAACATACCATTGCGTCCGTTTCGGGTAGGCATCACGCAATCAAACATATCAACGCCCAAAGCAATGGATTCCAAAAGATTGGCCGGAGTTCCAACGCCCATCAAATAACGGGGCTTATCTTTGGGTAAAATACTACAAACCAATTCGGTCAATTCATACATAATTTCGGTAGGTTCGCCCACGGACAGTCCGCCTATGGCATTGGCTTCTCTACCATGTGATGCAATGGTTTCGGCAGATTGTTTCCTTAAATCCCTGTAAACACTGCCTTGCACAATTGGAAAAAGAGTTTGGGAATAGCCATACACAGGTTCGCTATTGTCGAAAGCTGTAATGCAGCGTTTTAGCCATTGATGCGTTAAATCCATTGACTTTTTAGCATATTGATAGTCGCAAGGATAGGGGGTACACTCATCAAAAGCCATGATGATGTCCGCACCGATAATGCGTTGGATATCCATTACTTTTTCGGGTGTAAATTCGTGTTTGGAACCATCAATATGAGAACTGAAAATAACGCCGTTTTCGGTCAATTTTCGTGTTCCGGAAAGAGAATAAACTTGATATCCGCCGCTGTCGGTAAGGATGGGTTTGTCCCAATGATTGAATTTATGAAGCCCGCCGGCAGCTTTTAGCACTTCCAATCCTGGACGAAGATAAAGATGATACGTATTTCCCAAAATAATTTGTGCCAAAATATCGTCATTTAATTCGCGTTGGTGGATGGCTTTTACGGAACCCGCTGTTCCGACAGGCATAAAAATAGGTGTTTCTATTTGTCCATGGTCAGTGGTAATAATTCCAGCCCTGGCACTGCAATCAGTTGAAGAAGTTTTAATTTCGAATGTCATTAATTATAATGTTGAATTTCTATCTGTTTAGTATATAACCTTATATTTGTCCAAATATTTTGGCTGATTTTTTCTTGCGAAAAAGTTTTCAAAGGTACTCTATATTCCTAAAATATTCGGTAATTTTGTAGTCAATTTTGCAGAAAAGTATGATGGAATTTTGGAATGTAGAACTTTCACTTGTCTTAAAAGTAATCTTAATTTCTTTTGGCTTAGCCACATTGCTGTTAATTCTTTACTATGGGTTTATTCATTTGCGTATAGGTTTATACCGGAAAAAAACGCAAATAACCGATAAGAAAGAACCTGTATCCATTGTGGTGTGCGTAAAGGATGATTATGATTTGTTGAAGGAAAAGCTTTTTTATTTGCTTGAACAGGAATATCCTTTGTATGAGGTGATTATCGTAAATCGAGCTTCGCAGGATGAAACCGAATATTTGTTAAAAGTTTTTCAGGAAACTTATCCGCATTTGAAAATAGTAAACCTGCAAAATAACGTTAACTATTTCAAAGGCAAGAAATTTCCACTTTCCATTGGTATCAAATCAGCAAAATACGATATTATTCTTTTAACCGATGCCGATTGTTTGCCCCAAAATTACCACTGGATTGAAAATATGTCGGAAAATTTTACCGAAGGAACCCAAATCGTTTTGGGCTACAATGCCATCGAATCGCGTCCGACTTTGATGAACCTTTTGCTTCAATATGATAATGCCAGCAAAGCGGCTTTTTGCTTCGGATTTGCTTTGTTCAAAAAGCCATATATAGGCTTTGGTAAAAATTTGGCTTATCGGAAATCTTTCTTTTTTGAAAATGAAGGATTTATTAAACATTATAGGCTTCCAATGGGCGACGACAGCCTTTTTGTAAACAAAAATGCAACTAAAAGCAACACTAATATTTGCTTAAATAAAGATAGCTTTACAATATCTTTGCCACAAACCCGTTTCTTTTCATGGATACAGGAAAAACGCCAAGAGGCAAGAGTTACACGCGAATTTAGTTTTGCAAATAATTTATCGCTTTTCTTTTATCCATTCAGCGTTCTTGTCTTTCATGCTGCCTTGATAGCCCTGCTGGTTCTTAATTTCCAACTGCTTTGGAAAATTTGTTTTGGCATTTTGGCTTTCAAACTTATAGCTCAGATATTCAGCTTTTTCAAATTATCTAAAAATCTGAATACACCCCAAAAAGCAGCTTTTTTTGCTCCTGTTTTGGAACTGTTTTTTCTTATTTTCAATTTTGTTATTTATTTAACAGCGCTAAAAAACGATAAAAGATGGAAGTAACCAATCAACTTAGCGAGAAGGCTCTTCGCGACTATCAATTGGTTTGCTCTGCCCGCGACAATGGCGACCAAAAAGCCTTTGCCGATTTAATGAGTATTTACAGGGATCCGCTTTATTTCATGCTGTTGAAAATGACCAACGATGCCACCGATGCCGAAGATTTGACAATTGAAGCTTTGGGAAAAGCTTTTAAAAATCTTCATCAATATTCGCCAAACTATGCGTTCAGTACGTGGTTGTTCAGGATTGCATCGAACAATTGCATAGATTATATCCGCAAAAAACGAATGAAATTGGTTTCCATGCACAAACTTACTGTTGGCGGCGATTCTCAGGAAACCTCTTTCGACCTTACTTCCGATTTGCCTACGCCGGAAGAAAAAGTGATTGAAGCCCAAAAAATTAAAATGATGCGTCAAGTGGTGAATAAATTAAAACCACATTACAAAACGCTCATAGAAATGAGATATTTTAAGGAATATTCCTACGAAGAAATTTCCCAAGAATTGGATTTGCCTTTGGGAACCATTAAAGTACAGTTATTCAGGGCGAGAGACCTTCTTTTTCAAATCATGAAAAATGTGAATGAAACCATTTAATCAATTAATAATTCACGGTTAATAATTGAAATGGGCTTAAAAAGTTGTTGTTAAAACAGCTAAATAATTATTTGTAAAATAAAAAGCATAAAATCAGTTGATTATGGACGATAAAAAAATTATATTTTCAATGGTTGGCGTAAGTAAAACTTATCCACCAAGCAAACAAGTTCTTAAAAATATTTACCTTTCTTTCTATTATGGCGCCAAAATCGGTATTATAGGTTTGAATGGTTCCGGAAAGTCTACTTTGTTGAAAATTATTGCAGGAGTAGAAAAATCCTATCAAGGCGAAGTTGTTTTTTCGCCGGGCTACTCGGTTGGTTATTTGGAACAAGAACCTCAATTGGACGAAACCAAAACCGTAAAAGAAGTAGTTCAGGAAGGTGTTCAAGAAGTGGTGAATCTGCTGAAAGAATATGAAGAAATTAATATGAAATTTGCCGATCCGATGAGCGACGACGAAATGACGAAACTTATTGACAGGCAAGGAGTCGTAATGGAACTTTTGGAGCAGCACGATGCCTGGAACCTTGACAACAAATTAGAGCGGGCAATGGATGCTTTGCGTTGCCCGGATGAAACGGCCATGGTAAAAGATTTGTCGGGAGGAGAAAGAAGGCGTGTCGCTTTGTGCAGATTATTGTTGCAAGAACCCGACATTTTGCTTTTGGACGAGCCTACCAACCACTTGGATGCCGAATCCATTGACTGGTTGGAACAACATTTACAACAATACAAAGGAACCGTTATTGGTGTAACCCACGACCGTTATTTCTTGGATAATGTTGCCGGTTGGATTTTGGAATTAGACCGCGGCGAAGGCATTCCTTGGCAAGGCAATTATTCTTCTTGGTTGGAACAAAAGACCAAGCGTTTGGAACAAGAGGAAAAACAGGAAAGCAAACGCAAAAAGACTTTGGAACGTGAGTTGGAATGGGTTCGCATGTCGCCGAAAGCTCGCCATGCCAAAGGAAAGGCGCGTTTGGCTGCCTACGAAAAAATGATGAGCGAAGATGTAAGAGAAAAAGAAGAACGTTTGGAAATCTTTATTCCGAACGGGCCTCGTTTGGGAAACAATGTTATAGAATCGCAAAATGTGGCCAAATCTTTTGGAGAACGTGTGTTGTTCGATAATTTGAATTTTTCTTTGCCGCCGGCCGGAATTGTAGGAGTTATTGGGCCTAACGGCGCAGGAAAAACTACCTTGTTCCGTATGATTATGGGATTGGAAAAACCGGATAATGGCGATTTTAAAACCGGAGAAACGGTAAAAATTGGTTATGTGGATCAGCAACATACTGACATTGACCCCGAAAAAACGGTTTGGGAAACCATTTCGGGTGGAAACGAACAAATGCAAATGGGTGGGCGATTGATAAATTCAAGAGCGTATGTGGCCCGTTTCAATTTCAGCGGTGTCGATCAAAATAAAAAGACAGCGGTGTTGTCCGGTGGGGAACGTAACCGCCTGCATTTGGCCATGACTTTGAAAAGTGAAGCCAATGTCCTTTTGCTCGACGAACCTACAAACGACATTGACGTAAATACTTTGCGGGCTTTGGAAGAAGCCTTGGAAGATTTTGCCGGTTGCGCCGTAATTATTTCGCACGACCGTTGGTTTTTAGACCGTGTGGCTACTCATATTTTGGCATTCGAAGGAAATTCCGAGGTTTATTTCTTTGAAGGTGGTTATTCGGAATATGAAGAAAATCGTAAAAAACGTATGGGCGACAATGAACCCAAAAGAATCCGATATAAAAAATTAATTTCTGATTAAGTTAAAATAAGTGAAAGAAGGATAGTGTAATAGCTTTTCTTTCACTTATTTGAATATATTTTTTAAAAAATATACTACCAATTTTTTTTTGTCGTTCTCTTTCTGTATTTTTCAAGCAAACTTTTTGCCGAAAATATTGTTTATAGCAAAATGCCATGTATCTCAATGGGAATATTGACGTATAATTCGGTCATTTTGTGAAAAAAAGGTTAATAAATAATAACGAAAAAATTAGGCTATTCTAAAAAAAATCCTGTTATTTGCAGCCTTTTTCGGAATTTTATCGTGTAGTACTAAAAGAAAGGATCCTATGAGACAGCTTAAAATTTCACATTCCATAACCAATAGGGATATTAAATCCCTGGACAAATATCTTCAAGATATTTGCAGTGAAGAATTATTAACTCCTGACGAAGAAGTGCAATTGGCACAAAGAATAAGACAAGGCGATCAGGCTGCCTTGGATAAATTAACCCGCTCTAATCTCCGTTTTGTCGTTTCTGTTGCAAAACAATATCAAAATCAAGGACTTAGCTTGCCAGATTTGATTAACGAAGGAAATGTAGGCTTGATAAAAGCCGCTAAACGTTTTGACGAAACCCGTGGTTTCAAATTTATTTCTTATGCTGTTTGGTGGATTCGCCAATCTATTTTGCAAGCCATTGCAGAGCATTCCAGAATTGTTCGTTTGCCTTCAAACCAATTGGGGGCTTTGAATAAAATGAAGAAAGAAATTTCTCGCTTGGAACAACAATATGAAAGAGCGCCTTCGGCTGAAGAAATTGCCGAAATTATGGATTTGCCGCAAGACAAGGTAAAAACCATGATTAATATTTCCGGCCGCCATGTGTCTATTGATGCGCCATTGTTGCAAGACGAAGATTTGAACTTTGTGGATGTGATTGAAAATGAGGACACTCCGCCTACGGATGCCATTCTGATGCAGGAGTCTTTGACTCAGGAAATACACCGTTCTTTGGCTACATTGACAGAGCAGGAACGCGATGTAATTAAAATGTATTTTGGCTTAGGTTTGCCTCACGCATTAAGTTTGGACGAAATTGCCATGAAATTTGATTTAACGCGGGAACGTGTCCGACAAATCAAAGAAAAAGGTATCAAACGGCTGAAAACCACTTCGAAAAGCAAACTTTTGAAAGCATTTTTAGGTCAGTAAAACTTAAAAATAGGCTATCAAAAAGGTAGCCTATTTTTTTTGCGTTTTAGGAAAATGGAAAATCTTTGTTGTCGAAAATATTTGGCAACAAAATTCGTTTTCCATTTTATAGATGAATTGTAATTAATATGAAGAAAATTAGTTTAATAGCCCTTATTTTATCCGTTTCAGCCATTTGTTTGCAGCTTTTTATTTTGTCCACTACCAAAACAGAGAATACAGATGAGGACTACAAACAAAGCTTGAAAGTCAATTACAAAGTGCTTGCGCCTGTTTTGCCGGAAAAAGTAAGTTTTGCAGGCGAATCCATGCCGATGGATGTGTTTTATGTCCGCGAAAACCTCGACAGGGCATTGCTTATGCACATGTATTGGCAATCGAATACAGTGCTTTTAATAAAGAGGGCTAACCGTTGTTTTCCTATGATTGAAGACATTTTGAAAAAAAACGGTATTCCCGAGGACTTCAAATATCTGTGTATGGCCGAAAGTGGCTTGATAAATGCTACATCAAGCGCCAAAGCGCAAGGATATTGGCAATTTATGAAAGGAACGGGCGAAAAATACAATTTGGAAATTAATGATGAAGTGGATCAGCGGAATTGTTTGCGTAAATCGACGGAAGCAGCTTGTGCTTTTTTGAAAGATTTATACAAGAAATTCGGCAGTTGGACCTTGGTCGCAGCCGCATATAATAGGGGAGAGACCGGCCTTCAAAAACAGATAGATTTACAAAAAGAAGACAACTATTATCATTTGTTTTTAAATTCTGAAACTTCGTTCTATTTGTTCAGAATTGTAGCTTATAAATTGATTATGGAATCACCGCAAGATTATGGCTTTGTCATTCGTAAAAAAGACTTATATCCCGAAGTTCCCACCTATATTGTACAAGTGGATTCATCGATAAGCAATCTGCACGATTTTGCTTTGCAAAACAATTCTTCTTATAAAATGTTGAA
>JAVBMO010000094.1:0-6303 GCA_031552355.1 Bacteroidales bacterium
AATACGTATCTTTGCAGACTTAAAAACAAGATTATTCCTACAAAATTCATCTTTTGTGTTTGCATATTTAAAAGGCATTTTTGCAGAAAAAAATCCATCTTATATTGTGGTGGATTGCAACGGTGTGGGCTACCACCTCGAAATTTCATTGACAACCTACACCCAAATTAAAGATCAGGAAAGCGGTTTGCTTTATGTACACTTCGTTGTACGTGAGGATCAGCATATTTTATATGGTTTTGCCGATCAAAGTGAACGCCAACTTTTCCGCCAACTTATCAGCGTGAGCGGAGTGGGTGCTGCGACAGCCCGAGTGATGCTTTCTTCGCTTTCGCCTGCCGAAATTTCGCAGGCCATCCTCAACGGACAAGTTCCCTTGCTTCAATCTATCAAAGGAATTGGCGCAAAAACTGCGCAAAGAATTGTGTTGGAACTCCAAGACAAAATTTCCAAGGAAAATGGAAGTGTAAATATTTCATTACCTTTTGCAAACAATAAAAACAAAGAAGAAGCGTTATCTGCATTAGTTATGTTGGGCTTTTCAAAAGTTCAATCGGAAAAAATACTTGAAAAGCTCTTGAAAGACAATTCAGAGCTGAAAGTGGAAGAACTTGTGAAACAAGCCCTGAAATTGCTTTAGACAAAATTGTTCGACGAGTGCAGATTATTCGCAAATTATTGAAATTTTATTTAATCTTCATCTGCTTCTCTGTTGTGGGTGTGGTGTTTGCTATGACAAAATCAAGCGTCGAGCAAAACCAATTGCCTTTGTCCGAAATCCTGACGCTTCCTCCCCCACCCGACACTTCTTATCTGAAAGTTCCCATGCGCAATGGCGAAGTTTCAAGCCCTTTGCACATGAAGGATCCGGAAAATATTAAAAATGAAGTACAATATAATCCCGAAACCAACGACTACACTGTTTCCAAGAAAGTCGGCGATGTGGTTTTGGAAAGCAAAACCCTTTCTTTCAAGGAATATCAGGACGAGGAAATGAAAAACCTGATGTCGAACTATTGGAAAGACCGCGCCAAGGTGTCTTATTCCGGAAAAGGTGTTGAAGGCATTGTAGATCGTTATATTCCAGGCTTGGCCGACATTTCAGACAAGGTAAAATCCGTTATCGGCTTGGGCATTGGCGACATTGAAATCCGCCCTACCGGATCTGCGGAAATCAGCTTTGCCATTGTAAACAACAAGCGAGACGACCCTTCTTTGGATGTCCGCAAACGAAGCACTACGAGTTTTGATTTCGACGAAAATATTCAGCTGAACGTTATGGCCAAAATTGGTGACAAGATTAACTTCGACATGAATTACAACACCGAAGCTTTGTTTAACTTCGAAAATAAACTCAAACTGAAGTACGAAGGAAAGGAAGACGACATTCTGCAATTGATTGAGGCCGGCGATGTGGCGCTCACACTTCCTTCCGACCTTATCCGCGGAAGTCAGGCTTTGTTTGGCATTCGGACCAAATTAAAATTCGGAAAACTGAATGTTGAAGCGGTTTTTTCTGAACAGAAATCGGAATCGAAACATATTGTGGTTGAAGGCGGTGCTTTGAAAGAAAAGTTTATGTTCCGCGCCGATGAATACGAAGAAAACCGCCACTTTTTTGTTGCACAATATTTCTACAACACTTACAACCAATCCCTTTCCCGACTTCCACTTACGACTTCTAAAATCAAAATTACCAAAATTGAGGTTTGGCGTACGAATATAGGTGGCGCCGTTACCGAAAACCGTAATATTGTCGCCCTTTCGGACTTGGGGGAAAGCAATCCATACCAAACACGTTTTTATACGGGTGGTGAAGTGAAACCCGACGGCAAAAAATCAAACTCTTTGCTATCCAGTTTAAATGTTGGTTCTTTAAGGAATATCAACAATGTGAGTTCCTACCTTGAAACCAACGGTTTGGTGGCAGGACGCGATTTCGAAAAAATTGAAAGCGCCCGCCGTTTGTTGCCCAATGAATATACCTACAACGAGCGTTTGGGTTTTATCTCTGTAAACCAACAATTAAGCGCCGACCAAGTATTGGCTGTTGCCTTTCAGTACCAAATTATTGGCGACACTACGCTTTATCAGGTTGGGGAATTTTCGGACGAAGGTATTACCGACCCCAACACACTTGTTGTAAAACTTTTGAAAAGTACCAATATCGACGTAAACCATCCCAAATGGAAATTGATGATGAAAAATGTTTATTCATTGCGAAGCAGCCAAATTTCGAGAGATGATTTCCGTTTGAATATTTTGTATGAAGGCGACGAAGGCGGAACTCCTACCGGATTTTTTACCACAGGATCGAAAAAAGGTGTGCCTTTGATTCAGGTTTTTGGTTTGGACACTTTGGACGGACAAATGAATCCCGGTTCTGACGGGGTTTTCGACTTTTTGGACAACGCCTCTACCGGCATTGGAACTATTCAGGCTTCCACCGGACGGGTTTATTTTCCTCTTGTGGAACCTTTCGGTAAAGACCTTCGGGCTATTTTAAACGATCCGGCGGCGGCAGCAAAATATTGTTTCGACTCGCTTTATACACAAACAAAAACCCGTGCACAGGAATATCCCGAACAAAACAAATACTATCTCGAAGGGTATTTCCAATCGGCCATGAGTGGCGAAATTTCTTTGGGAATGAGCGTTCCACAAGGTTCCGTACAAGTTTCGGCAGGTGGCATCCCTTTGATTGAAAATGTAGATTATACAGTGGATTACATGATGGGAAAAGTGCGAATTTTGAATGAAGGGATTTTAAATTCGGGAACACCCATCAATATTACCAACGAAAACAATTCCGTTTTCAGTGTTACCACCAAGCGAATGATGGGTTTAAGGGCTAATTACGAATTCAGCAAAAATTTCAATGTAGGTGCTACTGTCCTTAACTTACACGAAGTGCCCATGATGCAGAAAAATACTTTTGGAAGCGAACCCATTTCCAATACCATTTTCGGCGCCGATGTGCAGTTTCAAAGCGAAGTTCCTTTGATTACCAAATTGGTGGATGCACTTCCTTTTATTGAAACCAAAGCGCCTTCCACTTTCACTTTTAAAGGGGAAATGGCCTATTTTTTGCCAAGCATTTCTAAAACCACCGACGAAGCAGGCGCCAGCTATATTGACGATTTTGAAAGTTCAAAATCCACTTACAACTATCAAAATCCTACTTCGTGGTTTTTAGCAAGTACTCCACAAGATTATAATACCGAAAACGCTTTGTTTCCCGAAACCGACAGAAACAGCGAGTTGGCTTATGGTTTCAACCGCGCGCGTTTGGCTTGGTACCGAATAGACGACCTTTTTTATACCGGCGGAAATACCCCGAAAAACATCTACAAACCAGACCAATCTACACCTTATGCCCGTCGGGTGCGTATCAATGAGGTTTTCCCAAACCGTGAATTGGCCAGCGATCAAGACCCTTACATTAACAATATGTTGAATGTGGCTTTTTATCCTACGGAAAAAGGGCCTTATAACTACGATATTTCGGCAGGCCAATATTCCGCAGGGGTTGATGCCAACGGAAACCTCTTGAAACCGGCCACACGTTGGGGCGGTATTATGCGCAAAGTAGATGCTTCGGATTTTGAAGCCCAAAACATTGAATACATTGAGTTTTGGGTAATGGACCCATTTATTGAATCGCCGAACAGCAAAGGCGGACAGCTTTATTTTAACTTGGGCGATGTTTCTGAAGATGTGCTTCGCGATGGGCGCAAAAGTTTTGAAAACGGACTTTCAACACCAACGGAACTTAGAGCTATGGATACAACTATTTGGGGGCTTGTACCCAAATTGCAACCTATTGTTTATAGTTTCGACAACAGCCCCGAAGCCATTGCCATGCAAGACGTGGGCTACGATGGCTTAAGCACCGAAAATGAAATTGCTTTTTTTGCATCTTATCTCGAAAATCTGAAAGCCCAATTCGGCGAGAGTTCATTGGCATACCAAAATGCGTTGAAAGACCCGTCGAATGACCGTTACCATTATAGCCGCGGTTCCGATTATGATGCTGAGGATTTGAAAATCAACGACCGCTACAAATATTACAACAATCCCGAAGGAAATTCAACGCCCAATTTCAACGGAACGGAAAGCTATACCACTCAAGGAACGAATATTCCCGATTTTGAAGACATTAACAAAGATAATACTCTGTCCGAAGCAGAAAACTATTACCAATACACCATCAACCTGAAACCTTCGGAAATGGTAGTTGGCAAAAACTATATTACCGATATCCGCAATGCAAATAATATTTCGCTGCCCGACAATACCACGACCAATTGCAGATGGTACCAATTCAAAATTCCGGTAAAAAGCCCCGATAAAGTAGTGGGAAATATCCAGAATTTCCAATCTATCCGCTTTATGCGTATGTTTTTGAAAGGTTTTGAGGAAACCACATTTTTACGTTTTGCTTCTTTGGAATTGGTTCGTTCCGAATGGCGCAAATATGAAAGCAATTTGTTGGAAGACGGAGACTATATTCCCGGACAATCCACCAATACGGAAGTAAATATTGCGGCCGTAAATATTGAAGAAAACTCTGCACGGAAGCCTATCCCCTATGTGATGCCTCCGGGTGTGGAAAGGGAAAAAGTTTACAGTTCCAGCGTTTCGTACCAAGGCAACGAACAATCGCTTAGTTTGACCGTAAAAAGCCTTGCCGACGGCGATGCTCGCGCCATCTACAAAAACACAACCTACGACATGCGCTTTTTCAAGAAATTGAAAATGTTCGTACACGCCGAAAAGTTGAATGAAAACGAAGGGAAAGATGGCGATGTAACGGTTTTCATGCGTATTGGTAGTGACTTTTCCAAAAATTATTACGAATACGAATTGCCCTTGCAGTTTACGCCTTGGGGTTCCTATTTAGCAACGGATATTTGGCCCGAAGCCAATTACATTGATATTGATTTTGATGAATTGGTGGGCGTTAAGGAAAACAGGAACCGGCAGGTTCGGAGTGGCGCAGAAGGCTATAGCCCATTTCTTCCTTACACCGAAAAAGTCGGAAAAGCGCGCATTACCGTAATGGGAAATCCCAGCATAAGCAATGTGAAAATTATGATGATTGGGGTGCGCAATCCTAAAAAACGCAGCCTCAGCGATGGCGACGACATGATGCCCAAAGATGTGGAAGTTTGGATTAATGAATTGAGGCTTACTGATTTTAACACACAAGGCGGATGGGCAGCCACGGCTTTGGCAAGGACTACTTTGGCAGATTTGGGAGATGTGTCGCTTTATGGCGCCTACACAAGTTCCGGTTACGGAAGCCTGAACCAACGAATTGCCGACTTGAACACCGAAAATATAGGAACGATCGACGTTGCTACAAATTTGGAATTGGGCAAATTCTTCCCCGAAAAATTGGGAATTCATATCCCTGTGCATTTCGACTATTCGAACACCACGGCAAACCCTGAATACAATCCTTTGGACCCTGACGTAAAATTGGAAGACGACCTTACGACTTATCCTTCTTCTGTCCGTGATTCTATCAGCGATATGGTAAGCGACATTACCACCCGTACCAATATCAACTTTATGAACGTCAGGAAGGAGCGTGTTGGAAAAAGAGCGGAATCGCCCAAATTCTATCAGGTGGAAAACTTGGATGCCTCTTACTCGTATTCACACGAAAACCACCAAAATATAGACATTGAATACAATTCCAAAGTACAACATAGATTCAGTTTGGGTTACAATTACAGTTTAAGCCCAAAAGGCGTGAAACCCTTTGCAGGCATTCCGGCTTTTAAATCGAAGAACTGGGCTATTTTCAATGAATTTAATGTATATTATCAGATAAAAAATATCGGTTTCCGTTCTGATTTGACGCGGAATTATCAGGAAAGTATGATGCGAAACAAAAGTGTGGGGATTCTCAATATTCAGCCAACTTTTTTCAAAGATTTCTTTTGGAACCGGCAATATAACTTGCAATATGATTTAACTTCGAACTTGAGCATACAGTACAATGCCACGGCAAATGCCCGTATTGACGAGCCACGTGGCGCCAGAGATTCCAGAGATGCCAGAGATTCCATTTGGCGGAATATTGTATCGCTTGGTAAAATGCAGAATTTCCAACAACAGATTGATTTCAACTGGAGCATCCCCATCAACAAGCTACCTTATATGGATTGGGTGCGTGCCAATGCTTCTTATGGCGCCCAATATACCTTTACCGGCGTTCCCGTTGCTTTTGAAAAAGAATTGGGTTATACCATTCAAAATTCGGGAAACTTCTCGGCTACAGGAAATCTTAAT
>JAVBMO010000005.1:0-21059 GCA_031552355.1 Bacteroidales bacterium
TTTTGAAATCTTCAAAAGCTTCTGATTAGGGCTAAAAATCATAGACTTTCCTTTAGGAAGATTTGTCAGTATAAAAAGTCGGTGAATCTGGTTCACCTTTATGTTGTGTGAGAGTTAGGAAGGTAATTGAACTTTTTTGACGGAATCAGAAACTGCTGCTCTTTCCATTTCAATACTTTACGCAAAGGTCTGATAATTCCTTGTATTTCTTTTTACATATTTCCACCTTTTTTTTACAAAAAAGAGGAATTTTGTAAGATTTAAGCCGAATAGGTGAAAATCTTTCAAGAAAAAAATCCCCTGTCGAATGAAAATTTGACAGGGGATTCATATAAAATACTCTTTGTAACCCTACTTGCTTTTTTGCAGTTTTTCGATCAACAAAGGCACAATTTGGTTTACATTACCCACAAGGCCCAAATCGGCAGATTGGAAAATAGGGGCGTATTTGTCTTTATTGACAGCAATAATGTAATCCGACTCTTCCATACCTGCCAAATGCTGGATGGCGCCCGAAATGCCGAAAGCAAAATATACATCGGGACGAACAGTTTTACCGGTTTGTCCTACTTGTCTTTCGTGCGAAATAATGCCGGCATCGACCATAGCGCGTGAAGAAGAAATTTCAGCGCCCAAAACGCCTGCTAATTCTTGTAATTTCTTGAAATTTTCGGCATTGCCTACCCCACGTCCACCGGAAACCAATATACGTGCTTCTGTAATATCAATCAGATTTTTCTCTTCTTTTACCGTTTTCAGGATTTTCACCTTAAACTTGGAAGAATCAAAAGCTACTTTTATTTCTTCTATATTTCCTTTGCGCGAAGCGTCAGGATGTCCTTTCAGCATAACTCCCGGACGAACGGTGGACATCTGCGGACGGTTTTCCTTGCAGATGATGGTTGCCATCAGGTTACCGCCAAAAGCAGGACGGGTCATCAATAAATCGCGTTCTTCCGAAACGTCCAATCCGGTACAGTCTGCCGTTAATCCGGTACCCACACGTGCAGAAACACGAGGACCTAAGTCGCGGCCGATAGTTGTAGCGCCAATCAATACCACAGAAGGTTTGCGCTCATTGATAATTTGAACAATGGCTTGAGCGTAGGGCTCGGTATTGTAGATTCCCAATTCAGGGGCATCGGCACACAAAACGGTATCGGCGCCGTAGGCAATCAATTCTTGCGCTTGTCCGGCAATGTTATGTCCCAAAAGCATGGCACACACCTTTTCGTTCAATTGTCCGGCCAACTCTTTTGCTTTGTTCAAAAGTTCCAATGCCACATTTTGAATAACGCCTTCGCGTTGTTCAATGAAAACATAGATGTCTTTATATTGTGTTTTATCCATTTTATCCAGTTTTTGAATTAAATAACAAATTTTTCTTTCAGTTTATCCACGATAATATCGGCGGCTTCGGCTGCGTCCACTTCGTAGAGTTGTCCGGCAATTTTCGCTCCTTTGGTAAAGGACTTGAATACACGGGTGGGTGAACCCTTCAAACCTAATTTGGCTTCATCGACGCTGATATTGTCGAATCCCCAAATTTCCACTTCGCGTTTGTACGCATCCACAATGCCGTTTACAGACATATAGCGTGGGTCATTTGCCGAAGACAAAACCGTGATTAAGCAAGGAGCTTCCACTTCCACCATTTGGTAGCCTTCTTCGGTAGATTTCTTAATGGTAAAGGTTTTAGGTTGACTAAACTGCAAGTCTTCCACATAGGTTACCTGTGGCAAACCCAAATGTTCTGCAATTTGAGGCCCTACCTGAGCAGTGTCGCCATCGATGGCCTGACGGCCGGTAATAATCAAATCGTATTCCAACATACGCAAAGCGCCTGCCAAAGCATGGGAAGTGGCCAATGTGTCGGCGCCTGCAAATTTGCGGTCGCTCAAATGTATGGCACGGTCAACGCCCATAGCATAGGCTTCGCGTAAAATATCATCGGCTTGCGGTGGCCCCATGGTAATTACGGTTACATGAGCTCCGTATTTGTCTTTCAATTCCAAAGCTACTTCCAATCCGCTCTTATCGTCAGGATTCATAATGCTGGCAACACCATCGCGGATCATCGTGCCTGTTTCCGGATTCAATTTGATTTCCGTCGTATTGGGCACTTGTTTTATACATACAATTATCTTCATTGTCTTTCTTTCTGTTTAAAAGTTTAACGGTTGAATAGTTTACTTAAATTCAACGATTTATTTTAATAAATTGGCTGAAATCACCATCCTTTGTACTTCTGAGGTTCCTTCATAGATTTCGGTAATTTTGGCATCACGCATCATACGTTCAACAGGGTATTCGCGGGTATAGCCGTATCCGCCATGCAATTGAACCGCTTTAGTGCTTACTTCCATAGCAGTTTCGGCAGCAAACAATTTAGCGCGTGCAGCTTCTACAGAATACGGCACTTTTTTATCTTTTTTGAAAGCGGCGCTTCTTACCAACAAACGGGAAGCCTCTATCTTGGCATCCATATCTGCCAATTGGAATTGGGTGTTTTGGAATTGTCCCAAAGTTCGTCCGAATTGTTTACGCTCTTTCACATATTTCACGGTTTCATCCAAGGCGCCTTGCGCAATACCTAAGGCTTGCGAAGCAATACCTATACGTCCGCCATCCAGGGTTTTCATGGCCAGTCCAAATCCACCGCCTATTTTTCCCAAAAGGTTTTCTTTAGGGATTACGCAGTTCTCAAAAATCAATTCGCAGGTAGCCGATCCACGGATACCCATTTTCTTTTCTTTTTTGCCGATAGAAAATCCGGGAGTGCCTTTTTCTACAATGAAAGCAGAAATACCGCGAGTGCCTTGCGATTTGTCGGTCATGGCCATCACAATGTAAACATGGGCATATCCTGCATTGGTAATAAAAATTTTAGAACCATTCAAAACATACTGGTCGTTTTCCAACACGGCAGTAGTTTGTTGAGCCGATGCATCGGTTCCGGCATTGGGTTCGGTAAGCCCGAAAGCGCCAATCCATTCCCCTGAACAAAGTTTAGGTAAATACTTTTTCTTTTGCTCTTCGGTGCCATGTTCGTAAATGGGAGCAACACAAAGCGATGTGTGAGCCGAAACAATAACTCCTGTCGTAGCACAAGCCTTTGACAATTCTTCCACAGCCATGGAGTACAAAACATTATCGCCACCGGCGCCACCATATTCAACAGGGAAAGGAATTCCCATAATGCCGAGCTTGGCCATTTTTTCTACGGTTTCAACAGGAAAGCGTTCGCTCTCGTCCACTTCAGCCGCCAAAGGTTTGACTTCTTTTTCCGTAAATTCCCTGATCATTTGCAGGAAAAGAGTTTGTTCTTTTGTGAGTGAAAAATCCATACTTTTATTTTTATATATTTTAGTTTCTAGAATATCTTTGTTTTTTTGATAAAACGGAAAAGGAATCGCTCACCTGCTTTTCCTTTTCCTTATTTTTTTATTTCAAATTCTTCTTTATCTGACGTTTTGCCAGGCTGTAAGGCGCCAATGAACAAGGTCCGTTGATACATCCTCCTTCGCAGGCCATTACTTCCACAAATTGAGCTTCCGCATTTTTGACCATTCCCTTCAAGGTGCGTTGGTTTTGTTTTCCAAGCCCCTCAAGATAAATCGTTTGATAATCGGTACCTACTGCATTCACAATGGCATCATGTACACCGCCTGCCTGAGCATATCCACGGGAGAACTTGGTTACCTCAGGGTCTAAAGGCATTTCCTCACATGTTTTTATATCTATGTCGTAGGCCGCAATAAACGCCCCCAACTCTTCAAAACTCATCACCAAATCCACCTCATCTATCTGATCTGACTCGTAGCGTTTCGCCAGGCAGGGCCCAATAAATACCACATCTGCATCGGGATATTGTTTTTTGGCTCTTTTTGCGGCATAGGCCATTGGGCTCAAAGTTTCGGATACAAAAGGTTTCAATTCTGTTGCATGTTTATCTACCCAACCCACATAAGCAGGACAGCATGAGGTGGTCATAAAAGGTTTCCCCTCGTGCATTCTTTCCACAAATTCTGCCGATTCATGGGCAGAAGTATCCTCAGCGCCCAGGGCCACTTCTATTACCTCGTCGAAACCAATGGCTTTAATGGCCGAGTGAATTTGTCCTGGAGTGGCATCAAACTGTCCGTAGATGGCAGGTGCCGGAATAGCAATGGTTTTTTTGTTCGGGTTTGAAACACTTTTGAAAATATCTATAATCTTACAACGTTCCATGATGGCGCCATAAGGACAAGCTTGCATACATTTGCCACAATAAATACATTTATCCTTGTCGATATGCTCGGTGCCGTCTTCTTTTTTGCTGATGGCTTTCACCGGACAAGCTTCTTCACAAGGAACCGGGGTGTAAATAATGGCATGGTAAGGACATACTTTTTGGCACAAGCCACAGCTAACGCAATCTTCCTGTGAAATGTTCGCTTTTCCGCTCTTGAAAGAAATGGCGGCTTTAGGACAGTTCATCATACAAGGACGGCCTTCGCAACCACGGCACATGTTGGTTACCAAATATTGAGATTGCATACAAGCGCTGCAAGCTTCGTGAGCTACAGAAAGAATGGTTTCTTTCACGTTTTTATTCTCCAACGAACGTTGGGCAAACTCTTTCAAATCTATGGTATAGATTTCTTCGTCCACCACATCAAAACCTAAAATAGTTATGATTTTATGTTTGAGGATATATCTATCTTTATGCAAACAGCAGCTGACAGACTTCTTGTCTCTCGGCCGCATTTCGATAGGAATATTGGCTACTCCTTTGGCAAAATTGTCTTCTTTTAAAAGTTGTACAAGCCTAACCAAAAGCTCTCGCTTGGTTAGCATGGCGTAATTATCATATAGCATCGCTAATCTCCTCTTTTAATATTTGCTTTAAACTTTGTTTACTTACTCCTGATATTAATTGTCCGTTAAATTCAATGTACGGTGGGGTTTCTTTTTTATTGTAGCAACCTAAACACGGAGAAAAACTTACATTAAGGTGTTGTAATGCTTCTTCCGGAAGATTTTCCACATAGTCCTTCAATTCTGCGCCACCCATAACATAGCACATGGTTCCAACACATATTTTCAAATCTACTTTTTTCATAAACTCTTAGTGTTTAATTTATTGATTCGATTTATATATAAGTAATTTCTACTTCTTTCAAATAGTTGGTTTCCAATAAAGACTTAATCTTTTTGATAACATTTCTGCGAATTTCCAATTCAACAGGTAAAGCCGGATCCTGATGAGCCTCGTTGATCTTGGTGCCCACCAAAAACGTAATTTTATCACTGTTCAGCAAAAACTTAATCATTAATTCGGCAGGGCCGCTTTTCATTCTTTCCCATTCATGATTGTTATTACTCAACAACTGCTCTACTTTGCTGAGTGTCAAAATTCCTTCCGTAACCAAATCCACACCTTGTATTTTAGAAAGTGGCGGCAGGCTTTTATCCACAATATTCATATCTACTTCCATGGGGACATTCCATTCCCGCGAAATAATATGCGCTGTAGTTCCTCCGCAAAGAATTTTTTTCCCTTGAAATTCATAAAGGCGCTTGCTCAGGTATTTATCATTTTTTTCGTCATAGGGAGGGCCTGTACAAATAAGCAAATTACGTGGTTTACGCATGTAAATCACACAACAGGTTGTATCGTCTTTTGCCGAAAGCCCATCGTTTTCTTTTGCCTGCGACACTATTTTCCTCGACAATTCGGCAGCCGAAATATCAAAGGTTTTCTTTACCAAATCGGTAATAAAATCTTTCACTTTTTCTTCCCAGCCAAAAGGCATTCCTATGCGCCCCATCCCGGATTGGCTCACTCCATCGCTGAAAAATATAATTCGATCTTCCTTTTGCAACGTAAATTCAGAAATCCACAAAAAAGTATTGTTCAGGTTGTCGCCCCTGTCAACAGGGATTTTCTGTTTCGTAATATCTATAAAATTACCCCTTCTGTATAAATAAAAAGAAGGCGCTTCGTATTCAACAATTCGAACATTGCCAAAACAATCTATGTCGCAAAGCGTAAATGTTGAATAACTTACCTTTCGCACTTGATCTTCGGGCAATGTTTTGATAATCGATTTTGAAGCGGCTACAATATCTTCGTTCATCGACGAAAAATTCAGCGCCATTGAAGCCGTCATGGTCGAAAGTACCGAAGCTTTGATTCCACTGCCCAAACCGTCGGAGAGCACACTGATAATGCGTCCGTCGTCCTTCAGCTTTTTGGACATAAAACAATCGCCGCAAACAATATTTCCGGCTTTGTTATGCTGTGCAAAATCTACTTCAATAAAATTTTCGTTTGTCTTCAAATCAAAAATCTATTACAATGTCTGTTTGTTTTCATCTTTGCTATACGCATCTATTACCGATTTTAAGGTTGCGTCGGTAAAAGCTGCATTTTCGCCTAATAAACCGGCCACTTGCTGAACGGTTAACATGTGGTTACGGATTACTTCTTTAGTTTTTTCTATAATCCACTCTTTTTTCACGCCAGGATCTTGCAAATCCTGCAATAATCCAAACACCAATTTATGTTGTTGTATATTGTAAATGGATAATATCCATGTTTTGTCTCCATCCTTTATCTGCCGCTCTTTAATTTCTTTTCCCGTCGATAAAACCGTTTTGAACAGGGTTTCAAACGAGCAAATATTTTTTAAAGGTGCGCCATTCAAACCCGGACAGACCTCGTAAACATCCATAATATCCGGTCCCAACAGAGCGGCGCAATGTTGGTTCATATCCATAATTTTCAAATCGGAATTAACCAGCAAAACTCCCGCAGGAATTTTGTGCAACAAAACCGTGGCTTTGTCGTGAGCAATTTTGCGCATATAGGAGGCGCACATATTGTCTTCGGCAAGGCCTTCTATCAATGCCACGGCAAAATCGCGACAAGAATCATAACCGCAACAACTGCAATTCAACTCATCCTGAGCGCTTAGTTTACCCACCAAAGACAAGGCCTGTTTAATTTCTTCTTCGGAATATTCTTTGTGTATGGTTTGAATGTCTTTGCTGAAAGCAATTCCCAAATCCAATTCTTTAAAATCTTCTTTGGGGTCGCCCATATCCGACTGGTTAATAACTTCGTAACGTTTAATCGCAGGCGAAGTCGATTTAAGTTTGGCCGGCCCATTCACACATCCTCCCTTGCATGCCAGCAATTCAAGGAAAATGGTTTGGTTGTAGGAATCCGGTTTAATATTTTTCAAAACCTCCCTGATTGTGGCTATTTCAGAAAAAGCCATATTCAAAACAGGTTTTTCCATTTTGTGCAAACCGTCTATCATTCCGCCTTCTATGGGATACAAAGCTCCTAATTTGGAACGATAGGGTTCAAATTTTTCTTCTTTTTGTGACCAAATTTCATCCTGTAAATCTACGCCCTCTTTTTCGAACCAAACTTTCAGGTCTTTGAATGTAATGACCACATCTATAAGATTGCTGAAATCATCGGCTTCCATTTTTTTGCCGATACAAGGGCCTGCAAAAATCACCTTTACATCTTCGCCATAGAGTTTCCTCAAAATTTTAGCATGCGCCAACATCGGCGATACAATGGGGGTAATATTAGGCACGTATTCGGCAGAATATTTTCTTATGTAATCTACCACTACCGGGCAAGCCGAAGAGATGTAAATCCCTTTTTCTTCTGCGTTCAGAAATTCTTCGGTACGTGCTGATACCACTTCGGCGCCCAAGGCGGTTTCCGAAACACCTGTAAATCCCAAATGCTTAATGGCCGCAATCAACGTTGAAGTGGGAATATTTTCAAATTCACTGACATAGGAAGGCGCCAGCGATAAATATACTTTAGGATTGCGATCCAAAGTTAGCTGAGCCCGTGTTAAACCGTCTCTGATTTTTTTAGCTCCTGCAGGACATACTTGCGTACAATGCCCACAATAGACACAGCGGTCTTCGATAATATAGGCCTTGTTGCTTTCTATCCGAATAGCCTTTACGGGGCATTCGCGGATACATTTGTAGCAATCCTGACAGCTTTCCGGTTCGGTATAGACGGGTCTTAACATGGCAATTCTTCTTGTAAAATTTTATGCAACCGAGACAAGTTTACCTCTTCATATACATGGTCGTTGACAGAGACTATAGGCCCTTTGCTACATTTATCTTCACACAAGTGTCCCGAAAAAGTAATATCTGCTTCCAAGTTATTATCTTTCAAATACTTTTGAATAACTTCCAAATTCGCATTGTTTCCTCGCGAAAAACAAGAACTTCCCAAGCAGATTTTTATTTTACTTTTCATTTACACTCAAATTTTAATGATAAAGGACTGTCCCCTCACTTTTTCTTACAGAAAATCAACTTTTTACTGACTTATCGATTTGGTTATTTGTAGGACTACAAACATATACAAACATTTAGAGAAAAACAAATGAATCCTTTAGACAAATAACCAAATCAATAAAATCAACTTTTGAGTATTTTCATAATTTCTGTCTCTTTTGTTTTTTACTACAAAGATACAGTAAAAATGAAATTTGTATTATTTTATTAGTATTTCCAGATTTCCTCATCAGTAGGAATTGGAATTCTTGCAATAAGCGGTGCAATACGGGTTATGTTCAACAAATGTTTGTAGGTGAAGTTCTCTGAAATAGAGTTATTTCCCCAAGTTCCACAACCCAAAGTATTGGTTACAGCCAAACCGTTTTGAATAGAACCACCGGCAGTTGTAGCACTCACAGCATTTACCACCAAACGGGAAACTGTCAAATCTGTTCCTGCCTTAATAATGTTTGCTTGGTTGTTTGAGTGGATACAAGCTGAGTGTCCACAACCTTCCATCAATAAATTGGTTTGAGCATATTCCAAAGCTTCATCAAAATATTTGTAAGGAATAGCCGCCAATACAGGACACATTTTTTCTTTACAAATAGGATCTTCTTTTCCCACGCCTTTGGCTTCTACAACAATTACGCGAGTGCCTTCAGGAACAGAAATACCTGCTTTTTGGGCAATGGTTTGAACAGATTGTCCTACAATATCTTTGTTAGTAGCGCCATTTTCGAAAATAGTGGCAATAATTTTTTCACGTTCTTCGTCATTGGCAATGTAGGCGCCACGTTCGCGGAAAGCTTGCAATACTTCATTGCGGTCTTCTTGTGGATAAATGAAACTTTGTTCACCGGAACAAATAATACCATTGTCGAACGCACGGCCTGTAATAATTTTGTCGGCAGCTAAATCGTATTCAATGTTACGGTCAAGAATTACCTGTACATTTCCTGCTCCTACTCCATAAGAAGGTTTTCCCGAAGAATAAGCCGATTTTACCATTGGCATACCGCCTGTGGCTACCACCACGTCGCAAGCGGCCATCAAAGCTTGTGTTTTTTCGATGCTTGGTTCTTCAATAATTTGTACCATTCCGTCAGGAACTTCCATTGGTGCAATGGCTTCCAAAATCAGTTTTACTGTTTGGGCAGAACATTTTTTTGAACGGGGATGCGGAGAAATGATAATAGCATTGCGGGTTTTCAACGCAAACATGATTTTTGACATGGGAGTAACAATCGGGTTGGTGGTAGGAGTAATTCCGGCTACCACGCCAATGGGTTTTGCGACTTCCATCAAACCGGTTTGGTCATTGATATTCAAAATTCCCATTGATTTTTTGTTTTTCAGGTCATGCCAAATGGCTTTGGCTTTGTTTCTGTTTTTTGCAACCTTATGTTCGTAAACACCCATTTGAGTTTCCTCAACAGCCATGCGCGCCAATTCTTCTGCATTGTCGTAAACAACGCGGCCTGCCAAGCGAATCACTGTATCTACGTCTTCTTGGTCAAAATGTTTTTCATAGAAAGCTTGCGCTTTGCGAGCTTTTTCTACCATTTCTTGAATTTCTTTCATTGTCCTGTATCTATTTTTCTTTTTACTACTTTAATTTCGGGCAAAGCCCATTGTTTGGTTTTTTGCCGCCACGCAAAAGCCTGACGGAATATTTTTAATATAATGCTTGAAAAATACCTTTAATTTCTTCGCGAGAAAACGGCACATAATTGTTGTTGAGCAAACGTTGTTGTGTTTCAATAACATTTACGGTAAAGCCTTCTATTTCTTCTTCTTTCATGCCATAGGTGTGCAATTCTTTTTTCGAAATCAAATTTCCTAAAAGTTTTTCCAACTCATCGTACACCTTGCTTTCATCTGTTTTCAAAATTGCAGCATACAAAGCATTCACTTCACGAATAATACCGTTGGGATTTTTTTGATTGTACAATTTAAAAACTTCTGTAAAAAATTGGTAATTGGCTTCGCCATGCGGAACATGGTAATTTCCACCCAAAGGATAAGAAAGCGCATGCACGGCGCCTACGCCTGTATTTCCAAAAGCGATTCCGGCATAGTTGCTGGCAATCAAAATGTCTTCCAAACGTTCGAAACGATAATCTTGTCCTTTTTCCACAATTTTTGAAAAAATATCCATGATAGTCAAAATGGCATCTTTGCAAAACAACTGAGTGTAGGGGTTAGATTTTGGTGAAACATACGATTCCGTGGCGTGAATCAACGCATCGATAGCGCTGTAAAGATAGAATTGAAAAGGTAAGCCTTTTAACAATTCGGGAATCAACACGGCATCGTCAGCCAAAAGTGTATCGTCGCCCAAGCCCATCTTAGTTTTCTTTGATTTTATTTCTGCAATGGAAAGATTGGTTACCTCGCTGCCTGTACCACAAGTCGTTGGAACAATAATCAATTGTTTTTCTTTTACCAGTGGAATTTTGCGTTCAAAGGCATCTGTTACATTTTTCAAATCCTTCAACACAAATAATTTGGCTATGTCTATTACAGTACCCCCACCAATGGCTACTACGCGGTTGTAATCTACATTTTCTACATCTTTCAGGATTTGGTTCATCATTTCGTCCGAAGGTTCACCAACGCCGTATTTTTCTTGCATCACGAAGTGACAAGGCAATTTCAACGATTCCATAAAAGGCTGATATAAAAAACCTTGGGTTAATACCAAGTCTTTTTCCGAAAGATTAAACTCTTTTGCAAAATCAGCAAAAAGGTCGAATTTACTTACTTTGGTTTTTAATTTGAATAGTTGCATATTAATTAAATCTTTTATTAAATTCTTGTTGTAACGATTCTCTGAAATCAGGGTGGGCAATTTTTATAAGGCTTTCGGCACGTTGTCTCAAAGTTCTTCCTTTCAATTTTGCGATACCGTATTCGGTTACCACATAATCAACATCGTTGCGTGAAGTGGTAATAGCCGCACCTTCTGCCAAAAACGGCACAATGCGCGACATTTTTCCTTTGGCAGCAGTTGAAGGCATAGCCATAATGGATTTTCCACCTTTCGACATGGAAGCGCCACGCACATAGTCCACCTGTCCACCGGTACCACTAAACTGTTTCAATCCAATACTTTCAGAAGCAACCTGCCCCATCAAATCCACTTCAATACAAGAATTGATGGAAATCATTTTATCGTTTTGAGCAATGACCGAAGGATCGTTGATATAATCTACCGGATGAAGCTCCACATTGGGGTTGTTGTTTACAAAATCATACAAACGGCGGCTTCCCATCAAGAAAGTGGCCATCAGCTTTCCGTTGTGCAGGGTTTTCTTTTTCCCGTTTATAACGCCCGTTTCCACAAGGTCAATTACGCCATCGGAAAACATTTCGGTATGGATTCCCAAATCTTCTTTATCTTTTAGGAAAAGTAAAACCGCATCGGGAATGGCGCCAATACCCAATTGAAGCGTAGAACCGTCTTCAATTAGAGAAGCACAATTTTCGCCAATTTTCTTTTCCACATCGGCAATTTGCGGCAAAGCAATTTCGGGTAGCGGATTTGCACAAGGAACAATATAATCGAATTTCGACAAGTGCATCTTATTATTGCCTCCCACATAAGGCATGTATTCATTCATTTCGGCAATAACAATAGATGCTTTTTCCGCAGCCGGCTTGGTATAGTCGCAAGCGACACCGAAGCTGCAATAGCCTTCGGCATCTGGAGCAGAAACCTGCACCACAGCCACATCTACAGGAAAAATTTCGCCGAGCAATGATGGTACATCTTTGAAAAAACATGGCAAAAAGTCGGCTTTATTGTCAGCAATTGCCTGACGAGAATTTCCTCCCACAAAATTGGTAATATGATGAAAATGTTCCGACATGCAAGAATCGAGGTAAAAACCATCCCCGATTGAAAGCATGTGGTAAATGTGCACCCCACGGAATTTTTCTTTTTGGTTTACCAATTCCATCGGAATTTCCTGTGGAATTCCGGCTGCATGAGAAAAAACCACATAATCGCCGTTTTTAATGGCTTTAATGGCTTCCGAAGCCGTGGTAATCTTATCTTTATATTGTTCTCTCCAGTTCTTCATTCTCTTTCTCTCTCTTATTTTTTTGAGCCATTCAAAATTTGTTTTGCAAAATTGAGCAATTCTTCGTTGGTTTCGTTTGTCAAAAACACTTCTTTCAGTTCTTCGCCTAATTCTTCTCGCAAGATTTTATCCACAGTTTCTTCTATGGTAATTTGGGCCGAAGGACATGTTTTGCAAGAACCTTCAAACACCACCCAAACATTTCCGGCTTCAATTTTTTTAATTTTGATGTCGCCGCCATGCTGCCGAAGCAACGGGCTAACCTGCTGGGTAATAATATCATTCACCTTTTGCTCAAAATCTATTTTCACAATTATCTTTTTATTTTGAGATTTTCCCTTGGGGGTTAGTGGCCTTTTATTTGTTTTTGCTATCGTCAACTTTCGCAATTGCTTTCGCCAATTTTTTCTTGCTTTCCAAATCGCCTTGACGGGCAATCATAACACGTTGCGCTTGCGGAGAACCTGCACCATGCATAGATTCCGTACGGTAACCCACGGCAGCAGTTCCCAATGTGATGTTTTCAATTAAACGCAAAACACGCATACGATTTTCAGTAGAAATGCCTACAGCGCCTTTGAAATATTTTTCTACATAATGTCCGATTTCCTTGCTGCGCAAATCTTGTTCGGCAGGCATGGTAACCATTAAACCACCGGCGATGTCTTCTGCCAAACGAGCAATTTCGTAAGGCATACGAGTGATATTTTGCTTACAAACATTTGCCAACAAAAGATTGATTTGATAGTTTCCGGCAGGCATTTTTTCGCCTTCGGCAGAACATGCAATACCGCAAGCATACAAGGTTTCGTTCAAGTGCATCATTTCAATCAATTTGTCTTTGATATGATTGGCTTTAGGAACACCATTGTAATCGGCAGCCAAAGCAGCAGCGCCAATCAAAACGTCGCCCACACCCACTTTACAACCACCATATGATTGACGGTGGTATCCGGCAAAACGTTCTACCATCATGCCGGCAAAATCGTATTCCTGACACATGAAAACCCTGTCATTCGGAATAAACACATCATTGAAAATAACCAAGGCTTCGTGTCCGCCAAATTCTGCATTACCCAAATCCAAATCAGCGCCAGCTTCCATTTTTCGAGTGTCGCAAGATTGTCTTCCATAAATCATCACCACGCCTTCGGCATCAGACGGAATAGCAAAAGAAACTGCATAGTCTTTGTCCTCTTCTTTTAGCGCTATTGTGGGCATAATCAAATGTTCATGTGAATTCACAGCGCCTGTTTGGTGAGCTTTTGCGCCACGCACCACGATTCCGTCTTTGCGAACTTCGGTAATACGCAAGTACAAATCCGGATCTTCTTGTTTAGAAGGCGATAATGAGCGGTCTCCTTTGGGGTCGGTCATAGCACCATCGACAGTAAGGTCGTTTTCTTGTACAAATTTCATATATTCGGTGAAACGTTTGTGGTATTCCGTTCCCAATTTTTTGTCCATTTCAAAAGTGGTAGAAAAAATGGCATTGAAAGCGTCCATTCCCACACAACGTTGGAAACAAGCGGCAGTTTTTTGCCCCATCAAACGTTGCATTTTCACTTTTTTCACCAAGTCTTCGGTGCTTTGGTGAAGGTGACAAAAACGGTTAACGGTTTTTCCTGTTAAATTAGAGGTGGCAGTCATCAAATCTTTATACTCCTCTTTTTGAGCCATTTCGTATGTCATGGCCACAGAATTCATTGATGGGCGAATCATAGGGTGATCTACGGGATTTTTGATTTGTTCTCCCATAAAATAAACCTTCAAATTCATTTTACGAAGGCTTTCGATGTATTGCTCTTTTGTCATCATAACTATAAATATTTAATGTTTGTAAATGCGTTGCTATGCATGGAAAAACGCCATGCGAAGTTTATTATTAAAATTTAAAAATTGCTATAGTATTTGTGAATAGGTTTGAATCAGAATACCCATTTCTCTCACATATTTTATGATATGTATTCACAAAAGAATTTCTGTTATTTTGAAAATGGTTCCAAAATATAGAACAAATCCTTCTGATTTGTTTTTGTGTTTTATGAAGGAATTTTATTGACTTTTTAATCATTTCAAAGCCCTCCTGATTTTATTTTTGTCCTTAGAAATATTTTTTTGTGTCTTCCAATTCTTTTGCAAAATTAGACAATAAATTTGCCGAAAAATTCTAAAATTATGGAATAAAAAATAAAATAAATAAACAGTCGTCAAAAAACTATTTAATGCATTTATTTTCAATAAATTGAAAAGCAAAAAACAAAAGATAAATTCCTATTCATTTGCAAAGCTTCCAGTAAATCTACAAAAATAAAAATCACAATATACTGTGATTTTTACAGTTTTTTATTTCAATTTCAAGAAAAATTTTCTACTTTTGCAAAAAAATCACAATATATTGGGATTTATGAAAAAAATAGGCGAAGTCATTAAAGACAGGCGAAAAACACTTTCAATTACCCAACGGGAGCTGGCAAATCTTGCCGGAGTAGGAATTAATACCCTAACAAAAATCGAGAGAGGTGAAGCCAACCCATCCTTAGAAGTACTCCAACGGATTTTGGATACTTTGGGGCTTGAAATGGAAATAAAAGTAAAGACTAATAATATAAAGAAACCGGGCTATGAGAAGGGCAGCCATATACTTGCGAGGGATATACGCGGGCGAGCTAACAGAATGTTCAATAAATAAGTACATTTTT
Source organism: Bacteroidales bacterium (assembly GCA_031552355.1). Lineage (GTDB taxonomy): Bacteria > Bacteroidota > Bacteroidia > Bacteroidales > P3 > JAVBMO01. The sequence goes on from JAVBMO010000005.1 coordinate 15,104, forward strand.
CGCTACGACGATAATTTTTACTACGACACCACAAAACAGGATATTAGCCTGACTTTGAGCAAAAAACAACAGGAATATAAATCCTCTGCGTTATTCCCGTTTTTTGCTAATTTGTTGTCCGAAGGAAATTACAGAACAACCCAGGCCAAATTGCTCGGAATAAAGGAAAATGATGATTTCGGGCTTTTGCTGGCTACAGCACAATATGACATTTTTGGTGCCATAACCGTTAAACCGATTGTATAATGGAAAAACCAACTCATTGCCCTTCGACTTTAGCTGCGGAATTTGATACTTATAGTCCTGTGGCATTGAAGCATCTTTTCGACAAGCAGAAAATATCGCATATTCTGCCATACAATTCGCCTAACAAAGATGAAGTTTCGGCTAAATTATTTGCCGAAAACCTCAAACAATTTGCACTACCGGGCACACAATTCAAATATTCCTTGAATATAGAAAACAATATACTAACACTCACTCCCCCGTCAAAAAAAGGACATTATATATTAAAGCCCATCCCTAAAGAAATTCAAAATTCTTTGGAATATGCTGCCAATGAAAATCTTACTATGCAAATTGCCCGACAGGTATTTAAAATTGAAACAGTTGTCAATGGGCTTTGTTTTTTCAAAGATGGTGAACCGGCTTATCTTACCAAGCGATTCGACATTGCCGGAAAAGAAAACAAACACCGAACAGACGATTTTGCCACTTTGGCGGGCATATCTCCCCTTAATTCGGGAAATAACTACAAATACGAACAACTTAGCTACGAAGAAGCAGCCTTATTAATTAAGGAGTTCGTGCCGGCTTGGCGCGTTGAAATATTAAAATTTTACCGTTTATTGCTCTTCAATTTTCTTTTTTCAAACGGCAATCTGCATCTTAAAAAACTCTCCTTGATGGATACCCCCGATGGTGATTTCCGCTTAGCTCCGGCTTACGGATTAATCAACACTCGTATTCACGGAAATGAAGTGGAGTTTGCCTTGGAAAAAGGTCTTTTCAAAGATACCGACCGTAAACTTTTTAAAGGTGGCGCGTGGGCTATTGGCGCCACATTCAGGGCATTTGGCCTAAAAATAGGTTTACAGGAAAAAGTTGTGGACAAAGAGCTCCATTTTTTCAGAAGCTGGCACACCGCTATCGAAGAGTTGGTAAACAATTCCTTTTTATCCGAAAGTATCAAAAAAGTTTATTTTGCCCAATACCGTCTGAGAAGAAGACGTTTGATAGATATGGAATTGTAGGGGATAATTGTTGTCAACGTTTCTACAGCAATTGTAAAAATCATCAAGGCAGCGTGACTTGCTGCGAAAAATTTAGGAAGATGATGCAAATATGCTGCTTTTTGGGGTAAACAAATTCAGCCATAAAAACCATAAAGCACAAAAAAGGCTACCCATTGGGTAGCCTAATATCTTTATTTTAATCTATTTTTAAGGTGTTTAACCGCTTTTTGTGGTTAGTATTCGTCTTCGTGAAAGAAAAAATCTTCCTTAGTAGGGTAATCAGGCCAAATGTCTTCAATGCTGTCATACATTTCACCTTCGTCTTCAATTTCTTGAAGATTTTCGATTACTTCTTGCGGAGCGCCCGATCTTACGGCATAATCTATCAATTCATCTTTAGTTGCCGGCCAAGGTGCATCTTCCAATTTTGAGGCTAGTTCTAATGTCCAGTACATTTTTTATATCTATAATTTAGGTTTAATTCTTGTGCAAAAGTATAAATTATTTTAAAAAATAAAAGCAATTTCTTTAAATAATTGAGAATTGAAAGTTGAAAAGTGAGAATGATTTATCATTTATAGTTTATCATTCATCATTTATAGTTCAATTCCAATAGCGTTCTTCTGTATTTTCTAATTGAAGCGTCTTTCTTGCTAAGACAAATAAAAAATCAGAAAGTCGGTTTATGTAGATTAAAATATTTTCATCTATAGGATTTATTTCATTCAGCCGGACAATGCAGCGTTCTGCTCTTCTGCAAACTGTGCGTGCAATATGGCTTTGTGCCGAAGAAATGCTTCCGCCGGGAATAACAAAACTTTTCAGCTTAGGCAGGCCATCATTTATTTTATCAATACTTTTTTCGATGTTGGCAATGTCGGCAGAAGATATTTGTGTCAAAGTTTTGTAGATATCTTCTTTTTCGGTGGCCAATAAAGTTTGTATGGTAAATAAATGATTTTGAATTTCTATCAATTGAATTTTAATATCTTCAAAAGAAATCCATTCGACCAGCAGGCCTATATGGGAATTCAGCTCATCGACAGTTCCGTAGGCTTCCACACGTATATCGGCTTTGGATACACGGCTTCCGCCCACAAGGCTGGTTTTTCCTTTGTCGCCCGACTTTGTATAAATCATTGTTTGTGAATTATTTTACGGCTTCTACAGATTTAATTTGCGGAATGGCTTTAATAACAGCGCTTTCAATACCGTTTTTTAAAGTCATTATGCTGTATGGGCAAGCGCCGCAACGACCTTGCAATTCCACCAAAACTACATACTCGTCGGTCAAATCAATAAATTGAACATCGCCACCATCAGCTTGCAAATAGGGGCGTAGCTCTTCTATTTTTGCTTTTACTTTTTCAGTCAATTCTGTTTTTTCAGTTGCGTTCATCGTTTTTAATTTTGTGTTTAATAAATCATTCTTTTTGTTAGACAAATTTTCTTGCCAAAAGTTGTGCAAGGGTTGAAAATATTTCCGTAACGCTTAAACCGGTGTTTAAATTGTTTAAATTTTTAATATTTGAAATATTGGGAACAATAGGAATCTCGGCTAATAAAGGCACATTAAGCGTTTCGGCCAATTGTTTGCCGCCATTTTGCCCGAAAATATATTGTTTGGTTTGAGACGGGTCTTGTTCTGAAACAAAATAGGCCATGTTTTCTATCAAGCCCAAAACGGGAATAGGCGGTTTTTCTTCCTGAAACATATTGAAAGCCCTTTTTACATCGGCAATAGCCAATTGTTGCGGCGTACTGACCATTATCACACCGTCGATAGGTAGCAAATGCGATAGTGTAAGTTGAATGTCGCCGGTTCCGGGTGGAAAATCTACAATCAGGTAATCGAGTTCGCCCCAGTCGGTTTCCGTGAAAAGTTGTTTCAGGGTGTTGGACGCCATAGGGCCTCGCCAAATCAAGGCTGTATCTTCAGGAACTAAAAATCCAACGGACATTAGTTTTATTCCGTATTTTTCTACAGGAATTAAAATGGTTTTGCCGTTTTCTTCGCGACCCTGCAATTCTTCCCGGTTGATATTGAAAAGGGTGGGTAGGGAAGGGCCGTAAACATCGGCATCGAACAGGGCTGTTTTGTAATTGCTTTTTGCCAAGGCCAAAGCCAATTGCGCTGCAATGGTCGATTTTCCTACGCCGCCTTTGCCCGAGGCCACCACAATGATATGTTTGATATTTTTTGCAGGGGAATCCTCTTTTGTTTTCTTTTGAATGGTAAAAGTGATTTCCACTTCCAATTCTTCGGAAACGTTTTTCAGTATAGCTTCTGAGCAGTCTTGTTTTAATTTTGTGGCAAAAACATAATTCGCCGAAGGCAAAGCAACGATAATTTTTACTCGGGAACCATGAATTTGTATGTCTTGCACCCAGCCAAGGCTGTTTATGTCCTTGTTTGTTTCGGGCTCGTTTACCGAAGCCAGCGCCAGCTCTATTTCTAAAGGTGTTACGTTCATGGTTGTTGTTTCGAATGGTTTTGCAAAAGTACTAAAATGAATGAATTTACATTTAGGAAAAGAAAATAATTTTCAACAAGAAAAATTGCAACAATCTGTAAGCCGGGTTTTGTATTCAAAAGATTGAATTTCTATCATTTATCTAGGACTATTGTTGCCAATAGCCTCTATCAACCTACCCCCCGGCAATGGACGAGCAGCCCTTGGATGCCGGTATATTTGGTCTTTCAACCCATAAGGTTTACCCCAAAAACAAGTCACCTTGTTTCTGTGTGAGCTCTTGCCTCACATTTTCACCCTTGCCTGTTTTACAGGCGGTTATTTTCTGTGGCACTCGCTGTCATCCGCTAGGATGCCTTCCCGTTAGGAAGTATGGCGCTCTGTGTTGCCCGGACTTTCCTCTCCGCATGTTGCCATGCACAGCGATAGAACGATTGTTGCAATTTCTTGCAAAATTACACATTTACTGCCGATTTTGTGCAATAATTCAGTATAGTTTGAACTAAATCAAAAGAAGAATGTTTAAAGTTTAAGTAGAAAAAATTATATTTTCTTAAAACATTTGAATCATGAAATTGAAAAAAATCCTTTTTAGCACAGAGTCTTTTGGTAGTATCCAAAATTTTGGACTGTTTTTTATGCGCCTTTTTGTGGGAGGTTTTATGCTTACCCATGGGATTCCTAAATTACTTGGCTTTTCCATGATGGCGAAACATTTTCCTGATGTTATTGGCATTGGTAGCGCCCCGTCGGCTGCGCTGATGGTTTTTGCCGAATTCTTTTGTTCGATATTAATTATCCTGGGACTATTTTCCCGTTGGGCATGCATTCCACCGATTATTGGCATGTTGGTTGCAGTGTTGGTCGCTCACGCAAACGACCCTTTTATGGCGAAGGAGTTACCGATGTTTTACTTGTTTAGTTATTTGACTTTATTGTTGTTGGGCCCCGGAAAGTTTTCTTTAGATTGGCTTATAGCAGGCAAAGAAAAAGGGTAGGGGATTTCAAACCAAATTATAGTCAAACCTCGCAGGTAAAAACTGCGAGGTTTTTCGTTGTTCCCAAATACTAATTTTCCATACCTTTGCATTCTAAAATATGATTTTATGGAAAACTCTTTATATCCTTTGAAATTTATGCCCCTTTTGAAACCCCGCATTTGGGGCGGCAAAAAATTACAGACTCATTTGGGAATAGACACCGGCGTAATTGAAAACTGTGGGGAAGCATGGATGCTTTCGGCAGTGGAAGACAATGAATCGGTAGTTGCCAACGGATTTTTGGAAGGAAACACCTTGTCGGAAGTCATTGAAATTTATATGGACGATTTGGTAGGCGAAAAAACCTATGAACAATTTGGCGTGGAGTTTCCTTTACTTATCAAGTTTATCGATGCCAATGACAAGCTTTCCATACAAGTACACCCCGATAATGAACTGGCACAAAAACGGGATTTGCCCGGTGGTAAAACCGAAATGTGGTACATCATTGATGCGGAACCGGAAGCGTCGTTGATTAATGGTTTTAAGGAAAAAGTAAGCCGGAATGCTTATTTGGAAAATCTGAAGAAAAAAACCTTGCCCAATCTTTTAAATGAAGAAAAAGCTACAAAAGGCGACGTGTTTTTTATTCCGGCAGGAAGAGTGCATGCTTTGGGTGCAGGTTTGTTGCTTGCTGAAATTCAACAAACTTCCGACACCACTTACCGCATTTATGATTGGGAACGTGTGGATAATGAGGGTAAATCTCGGCAACTGCATACAGAACAAGCTCTGGATGCCATTGATTTTTCCAAAACCATAGATACCAAAACACCTTATGAAAAAGAATTGAACAAAACTATTCAGGTGGTTAATTCGGAGTATTTTATTACCAATATTTTGGAAATGGAAGCACAAAGTATAACCAAAGACTTGTCAGCATTGGATTCTTTTGTTATCTACATTTGCGTGGAAGGTAGTTGTTCTTTGGAAACTTTGGGCACTGAAGTGAACCTAAAGGCAGGTGAAGTTGTTTTAATACCGGCAATTGCCGAAAGTTTGAAAATAAAAGCTTCGAAAAATGTAAAATTGTTGGAAGTATATATTTAACGATGAACGATAAACTATGAATTAAAAGTTCATCATTCATAACTCATAATTTTAAGGAAATGGCTCTGATAAAGAAAGTAAAAGGAATAGCGCCCAAATGGGGAAAAGATTGTTTTATTGCCGAAAATGCCACCATTGTAGGCGATGTTGAAATGGG
>JAVBMO010000193.1:0-7508 GCA_031552355.1 Bacteroidales bacterium
TTTCTTCTTCAATGATTTCAAAAATCTGAGTGTCTCTTTGCATAATATTAAGATTTTAAGTTTATTGATGTCTTTATTTGTTTTACAAAGTTAAAATATAATCCTGAATAAAAAACCTTTTTGCAAATAATTTTAAATTTAGTGCCTGTTCAAACCATAAATATTTGATTTTAATACGATTCCTTTCTACTTGCAAAAGCAAAATAGGCAGGCTAAATTTCAGAATACATAGCCAAAAGATCGTAATTTCAATAAATAATTGATGTTTCGCTTTAAGATCAAAGAAAAATAGAAAAAGTTTGAAAAGCCCGTCAAACCACACAGGTTGTCGCGGTTATAGAAATCAAGTCCTGTCGGACTAAATTCATAACGACAATATTAAGTTAAGAGAAAAAAGAAAAGAATGTTTTGAAAAATATTGAAAAAATTTGAATAGTCTCAATTTCTTCGAAAAAAATGATTTTGCTTACTGGATTTGAATATTTTCTTCTTTAAAACAATAATTCCAATAATAGGCTTTGAAAATTCATTAGACCTATCTTTCCCTGTCAAAAAGTATTTTCCTAAATCTCAAAATGACATTTTGTCAGTACGATTTTTTCTATTTTTCAAGGTAAGTTATGTCAAAAAAGCAGAATTTGACTATTTTTTGATTTGGCATAGGAATTGAGAAATGGAAAGCGCAATTAGAAAAATTTCAAACAAAATAAACAATTAATAAAAATGGCAAAAATTATTGGTATCGACTTAGGTACAACCAACTCTTGTGTGTCTGTAATGGAAGGGAATGAACCCGTTGTAATTCCAAATAGCGAAGGGCACAGAACCACCCCATCTATTGTGGGTTTTTTGGATAATGGCGAACGTAAAGTAGGCGAACCTGCAAAACGTCAAGCTATTACAAATCCAAATAACACGGTTTATTCTATAAAACGTTTTATGGGTGATTCTTTCGACCAAGTGACAGAAGAAATTAAACATGTTCCTTATACTGTAAAAAAAGGGGATAACAATACACCTCGTATCGACATTGCAGGTAGATTGTACTCGCCTCAAGAAATCTCTGCTATCATTTTGCAAAAAATGAGAAAAACCGCCGAGGATTATTTAGGACAAGAAGTAACCGAAGCGGTTATTACGGTTCCAGCTTATTTTAATGATGCTCAACGCCAAGCAACTAAAGAAGCCGGTGAAATTGCCGGTTTGAAAGTTCGCCGTATTATCAACGAACCAACGGCTGCCGCCTTGGCCTATGGCTTGGATAAAAAACAAAAAGACATGCACGTCGCCGTGTTTGACTTGGGTGGTGGTACTTTCGACGTTTCTATTTTGGAATTGGGCGATGGCGTTTTCGAAGTAAAATCTACCAATGGAAATACTCACTTGGGTGGCGATGACTTCGACCGAAAAATTATCAACTGGTTGGCCGATGAATTCCAATCGGAAAAAGGTGTGGATTTGAGAAAAGACCCAATGGCGATGCAACGTTTGAAAGAAGCGGCCGAAAAAGCGAAAATAGAACTTTCGAGTAGCACAGAAACGGAAATTAACTTGCCATATATTATGCCTGTTGATGGAGTTCCTCAACATTTAATTAAAAAATTGTCGCGCGCAAAATTCGAACAACTTTGCGATAGCCTTATTCATGCTACATTAGAGCCTTGCAAAAAAGCTTTGCAAGACGCGAACTTAACCAAAGATAAAATTGATGAAGTCATTTTGGTAGGCGGTTCTACTCGTATTCCGGCTATACAAAAAGTGGTGGAAGATTTCTTCGGAAAAGCTCCTTCAAAAGGTGTAAATCCTGACGAAGTAGTGGCCGTAGGTGCTGCTATCCAAGGAGGCGTTTTAACCGGTGAAGTAAAAGATGTGTTGCTTTTGGACGTAACTCCGCTTTCTTTGGGTATTGAAACTTTGGGTGGCGTAATGACCAAATTAATTGAAGCCAACACAACCATTCCGACCAAAAAATCGCAAGTATTTTCTACAGCAGCCGACAACCAGCCTTCAGTAGAAATCCATGTTTTGCAAGGTGAACGTTCTTTGGCAACAGATAATAAAACCATTGGCCGTTTCCACTTGGACGGAATTCCTTCTGCACCACGCGGCATACCTCAAATCGAAGTAACTTTTGATATTGATGCCAATGGTATTTTGAATGTTTCTGCTTCGGACAAAGCTACCGGAAAATCGCAAAATATCCGTATTGAAGCCTCTTCAGGTTTGAGCGATGACGATATCAAACGTATGAAAGCCGAAGCTGAAGCAAATGCCGAATCCGACAAAAAAGCCAAAGAAGAAATAGAAAAGGTAAACAATGCCGATGGTATGATTTTCCAATCGGAAAAACAATTAAAAGAGTATGGCGACAAAATTCCTGCCGAAAAGAAATCTGCTATCGAAAGCGCTTTGGCAGAATTGAAATCGGCTCATGCAAGCAAAGATGTTCCTTCAATTGATGCCTCTTTGGAAAAATTGAATGCTGCATGGCAAGCCGCCAGCCAAGAAATGTATCAGGCACAACAAAATGCTGAAAACACTTCTGCAGGCAACGATGCTTCCGGCGCTTCGCAAGAAAGCCCTGCCAATGAAGAAGGGAAAGATAATGTAACTGACGTAGATTATGAGGAAGTGAAATAAAGCCCCAAAACAAGCATAAACTAAAAATAAGTAAAAGACGGTAAAACAATGTTTTACCGTCTTTTTGTTTATAAATATTCATTGGTAATTATGCTTATATCTCGTTTTTTTATCGTATATTTGCAACAGATTTGCGACACGACATAATTTACAACAATGTGCAACGTAAATCTACTTATATATATAAATACGTATTTATAATATGGGATATAGCAAGTTGAAAATACCGAAAACCTGCGAATGTTGCGGCAAAATGTTCGAGGCGAAAACCGTGACCACGCGGTGTTGTTCCAAAGCCTGTACAAACAAAATGAGCAACGACAAAAGAAAAGTCGTACGAAAAGAAGCAAAGCAGCAAGAACTCATTGCCAAAATCCCAACCAACCGCCCTTACATTTCCATTGCCGAAGCCGTTTTGTTATTTGGTATTTCGCGAGATACTATTTACCGACTTGTGCGCATGGGCAAAATTCCCGCCGTTAATTTGGGCGAACGACTTACACGGATAAGCAGGGCGCACATTGAAGCGATGTTTGCACCGTTGGCAGTTGTCCCAACCGCCCCCGAAGCAATGCCTAAGAAAATGGATTATTCGCAAGCGGAATGTTACACCATCGGCGAGATAACCGAAAAATTTGGTGTATCACCCTCAACGGTTAGCAATACCATTCGCCGGAACAGCATACCCAAAAAGCAAATCGGCAAATTCGTATATGTGCCCAAAGACGCGATAGATAAAATTTTTGCAAACAAAAAGTAATGCGATATGAAACAGTTAAGCCGCACCAAAGTAACCGTCAGAATAAGGAAAGCCGTTTTTCGCAACGAGTGGTATTTGTGCATAGAGAGTTATCCGGTGTTTGTAGCGAGTAAGAAGAAACCGCAACGCATTGTCGAAGCCTTAAACCGCACTATCACAAGCATTGTTTGGGATAAGAAACGGACAGCCCGTACAACCGAAACTTCAAAAACATTCAAGCCCAAAAGGGACGAAAACGGCGTAATTATATGCAAAACCGAGAAAGACCAAGAAGCCTGTTTGTATGCCGACGGCGTTCGCAAACTTCGCCAACGCGAATATGACAATGCCGATTTATACAGCGACACCGAAACCGCACAAGCCGAACAAAAAGAACGCTCGCAGCAAAATTTCATTGACTACTTTGCCGAGGCGGCAAAAAAGCGACACACCAACGGTTCGGAATCTATCATTGTGAATTGGCGGCGAGTGCACGAATTACTAAAGATTTTCGCAGGCGACACCTTGCCGTTTTCAAAAATAGATATCCATTTAGCCGAAGACTTTAGAATGTTTATGCTGTCGGCCCCCTGCGGAGGAAACAAAAGCGGCACTGTTTCACGAAACACCGCTGCAACCTACTTTTCCATTTTCAAAGCCGCATTAAAGCAGGCTTTTATTGACGGATATTTGACCATAGATTTATCCGCAAAAATAAAAGGAATACAAGAGCAGGAAACCCGCCGCGAGTTTCTGACAGTCGAAGAACTGAACACCCTTGCCGCTACCCCTTGCGAGTACAAAGATTTGAAACGCGCCGCCCTGTTCTCTGCGCTCACAGGTTTGCGGCACTGTGATATTCAAAAAATGCAGTGGAAAGAATTACAAATTGTCGGCGACCAAGTTCGCCTCAACTTTACCCAACAAAAAACAAAAGGTGTTGAATACATGCCCATTTCCCCGCAAGCGTTGGAACTTTGCGGCGAACCGCGCAAACCCAATCAACTTGTTTTCGAGGATTTACCCGACCCTTCGTGGATTTCCAAACCGCTCAAAAGGTGGATTGAAGCCGCAGGCATAACAAAGAAAATTACATTCCATTGCTTTCGGCACACATTCGCAACCCTTCAATTATCAAGCGGAACAGATATTTATACCGTTAGCAAAATGTTAGGGCATACCAATGTAAAAACCACGCAGATTTATGCAAAAGTGGTGGATGAAAAGAAAGAAAAGGCAGCACACGCCATAAAATTGAACACCAGCAGTAATGGAAAATAAAATCGTAAAAAGTCTTTAATAGACAACATATGTTTATAATAAGAAAAGTCTTTTCAACTCTTTGTCGCGCTGTATTTCTTGGGTTTCAATCCGATATGTTTTTCAAATATTCGTGAAAAATGACTGAGGTTGCTAAATCCCATTTGATATCCAACTTCCGAAACAGATAATTTATCATCCATCAAAAGCCTTGCAGCTTCTTTCATGCGAATGTGCTGGAAATATTCATAAATTCCCAAGCCAAATATTTGTTTGAAAATAGAACGAAGTTTTAGTTCATTCATTCCGGCAATTTGTTTTAATTCCGAGATGGGAACCGGCTGGTTGAGCGATGAAATTAATTTATCCCGTACTCTGTAAATGGCTTTTATTTCACCGGCATTTAGTTTTTGGCATGTGGATTTATCCCTTTTCTCAAGGCTTTCGAATAGATGAAATAGGAGTTCCAACGCTTTTAATTTAAAAAAATAATTTTCCAATGTAACCGGAATTTCTGCCATTACAATTTCCATTGCCGTTTTCAACATCTCGTCCGACATCAATTCTTCAACCCAAAAATTTTCATTGTTATTGAACAAATATTGAAATTTTCCCGAATCATTTTTCAAAAAATCGCGAAGATATTTTTTACTGATAATTATGGTAATGTGTTTCATTCGTGTATGTTTGTGAAACATAATTTCCCGACTGAATTCCAATGGAATAATTTGAATATAAGGGGTTTCGTCAATCGGATTTTTGTAAGAATCGATATTTTGTTCATCATCGAAAACATGATGAAAAGAAAATAAAATTCCGTCGTCGATGGAAGTTATAGAACCGATTTTGTTGGTAAAATCTTCTTTAACAATGTATGATCGCACCAATAGTATAATATCGGGAGCAAAGTTGAACAGTTTAAAAATATTGATGTCGATGTTTTTAATGTTCGATTGCAATTGGTTTAATTTGGATATCCCAAGTGCATGGAGTAATTGCTCTAAATTGTCATTATTCATCATAATTTTTTACGACTATTTTTATTAGTTTTTATGCTTTTTTATACGCAAAGGTAATCATACTTTTGCATTATCAATAACAATTAAAAAAGCAGATATGACTCAACAAGAAAACAAATCGAAACTGGCAGACCGGTTAAAGCACAAAATATTTTTTGATGATGCAGACCAAGATTTTATGTTCCAGTTATTTTTATCCTATCATCAGCGCGGAGGTTCAGCGATTGGGGAATTATTCAATGTGGCACGCCGGATAAATCCCGCCGACCCCATGAGTTGGAAAGAGGAATTTATGAAAGAAGGAAATAAAGTGGAAGCATGGGGCGAAGCAAGTCTGCACAATGGTCATCGGGTAAGTGCTCGCGAATCGTTTCTTCGGGCTTATACTTATTACAGGTCCGCATTTTGTGCGTCTTACCCAGGCGAAAAAGATTTTGATTATATTTATCGCAAATCGGCTGCGTGTTTCAAAAAGTCGATGGATTTACAAGCTTTTTCTGTAGAATGGTTTGAGTTTGAATACGAAGGATTTAAATTTCCATGTTGTTTTCTGAAACCGGACAACAATAACAAAAAACGACCTACCATAATTGTGCACAATGGCGGTGAATCGCACATGGAAGACCACTATTTTTTGGTTGGAAAAGCAGCCATCGACCGTGGCTACAATGCGCTGTTGTGGGATGGACCGTGGGATGTAGGATGCAGATTTCATAATCCGGAACTAAAAGCAAAAGTATTTGGTGCAGAAAAAGTCAAGGAAACTTACAGGAAACTTGTAGATAATGTGCTTTCTCGTCCGGATGTGGATGTCGAACAATTGATTGTAACCGGCGAAAGCTATGGTGGCGGAAAAACAATGGTACACGCTTCTTGCGACAATCGTTTTGCAGCGGTTGTACCCAACTCGCCAATCCATAACCTTGCTCATTTATTTAAGACGAACCGACTGCCAGCTTATACAGGCAGCCCAGAAGATTCGGCAAAAGTGGTTGCAGGTCTGCCTTATCTTGCCAAAGTAACTTTGGAACGGGTAATTTGGTCTCATGGTTTCGACAGTCTTGTCGATTGGGTTCCTACTCTTGAAAACGGTTTTATTTCCGACCCGTCAAAAATTAATTGTGCGTTCCTTTCCATGTGTGCAGAAAGCGAATCGCCGGAACTCAAAAGGCAAGCAGAATATGCTTATGAACATGTATCAAGCAAAGTAAAGGCTATAAAAAAAGGACTTGTGGAAGACGGTGCCGATTTACATGTGCAAGTTAATAATTTGGCGTTGGGTCAATCAATGATGTTTGATTGGTTGGATGAAGTTTTGGATTATCAAGTTTAATACCGATTATCAATAAAAAAGAAGATGAAAGAAAGAAACACAAACGATAAATTGCAAAAAAAATATATCAACCATTGATGTAGAAGATATTTTAGAAGTTTTGGGGCAACACAATTTTTCCAATCAAAAACAAATTGAGTTGCTTCAAATCCTCAATTTTGCATTGTACAAAAAGCAGTACCCGCGAGATACTTGCGGTATTATAGAAAGGGAAATCCAAATCCTGCAACAACCACCGGAAGCATCCGAAAAATGCAATGCGGAGGCCGCAAGTATCAAAGTCCGCTCTGTTATCATTTTGGAAATGCTCAAACAAATGCAGTTGGGCACGGCGCACAACGACCTCACAAAAATCTGCAAACTCATAGCATTTCTCACAGGAAACAGTTACAACAGCATTTACAACGAAACGCAAAAGGGTATCTACTTTTCCAAATTTCACAGCAAACAGATAGACGAAGCCAACAAACTACTCGAAGAATTAAACGCCTCGATATCAATAGACAAAAATAAACAA
>JAVBMO010000085.1:0-8624 GCA_031552355.1 Bacteroidales bacterium
TTTTCCAACCACACGCAATATGTAAACGGCTGTAATAACAATGGATGCGCAAGCAATAATTGTAAATACGCGATGGAAAATATCTGCATTTTGGAAAGCGCCAAAGAAAATAGTCATTTCAGCTGCAAAACCGCTTAATCCCGGTAAACCTAACGATGCCAAACCCGCAATTACGTAGCAAACCGAAAGGAAAGGCATAATCTTCATCAAACCTTGTAATTCCCGAATATCACGCGTATGTGTACGTCCATAAATCATACCAATCAAAGCAAAGAAAAGAGCTGTCATTAAACCGTGAGAAACCATTTGAAGAATTGCACCGGTCATGGCCGTTTGGTTCAACATCAAAATGCCAAATAATACCAAACCACAGTGGCTTACCGAAGAATAAGCATTAATGTATTTCAAATCGGTTTGAACGATAGCGCCAAACGCACCGTAAACCACACTGATACCTGTTAGGATAATGAAAATCCATGAAAGTTCATGCGCTGCTTCTGGCATCAAGAAAATGGCAACGCGAAAACATCCGTAGCCCCCTAATTTCATCAACACACCAGCGTGCAACATCGAAACGGCTGTCGGCGCTGCTGCGTGACCATCGGGCGACCATGTGTGAAATGGAAACAAAGCACCCAAAACCCCAAATCCCAAAAATGTTAATGGAAAGAAAATACGTTGCATATCCACAGGAATATGGCGTTGGGCAATTTCCAAAATATTCATGCTGGCAGGCAAACCATCTACTGCAGAATTAAAATAAATTCCTAAAATTCCAACCAAAAGGAACGCAGAACCACCCATCAACATCAAAGTCAGTTTCATGGCTGAATATTCCTTTCTGCCTGTACCCCAAACGCCAATAAGCAAATACATGGGAATCAATGCTACTTCGTAGAACATAAACATGGTAAACAAGTCTATGCTGATAAAGAACCCAAACACACCGACAGAAAGCACCATCAACCATATAAAAAATTCTTTACTTAAGGGATTGATATTCCATGAAGCAAAAACGCCTGTAAACACAATAACCGACGAAAGTAAAATCATGGCAACCGAAATACCGTCAACACCCACAGCATAGTGGATATTAAGTGGTGCATACCATACCGTACTTGCCGTAAAAAGCATTTCGGCAGTATTGCCTGCATTTCGTTCCGACAGATAGCAGAACAGCAGTGTTACAGCTGCTATAATCATCAAAGATGAACCTGTTACCATTACTGCACGAATTTGCTTCATATTGCGGCAAGGCAACAATATCAACGCCATTAATAAAGGCAGAAGTACAAATAGTGAAAGAATATTCATATTTTTATTATTTGTTTAATTGATATTGATTTGAAGTTTTTTTCAAGAAACCCCAAATCATATATTTTTGATTTCTTTTTCAATAACTTTTAATAATTGGTCTTTGGTTGGCAATTCCAACAAATATTTTGATACAAATAAGTTGTTATCCATAGACCCTTTGGCATATTCAACCAACGTATTATTCTTCTCGGTTACCAATAATATTCCAACCGGTGGATTATCGCCCATTTGCATTTCATTTCGTTTGAAATGTTCCAAATACACATTCAATTGTCCGATATGTTCATGCTTAAATTCATCAACTTTTATTTCAACAAGTACATGGCAATGCAAAATTCTGTGATAAAAAACTAAATCAACGAAAAAATATTCGTCGCCAATCAATATTCGTTTTTGCCTTGCTTCAAAACAAAAGCCATGCCCGAGTTCCAATAAAAACTCTTGAATATGTGTCATCAAGGCATTTTCAAGTCCGGCTTCTTCCAAAACATCTTTTGCATTTAATCCTAAAAAATCAAATGAAAACGGCGATTTTATGATTTCCGAAGCAGAAACCGATTTTATATTTTCCTGCGTTAAAGCAATTAATTTTTCAGGTTTTTGACTTAAGCCTGTTCTTTCGTAAAATAAAGAGTTTATTTGCCGTCTTAATTCACGTACACCCCATGTCCCTTTTATGCACTCTATTTCATAAAATACCCGTTTTAGAGGGTCTTGTATTTTTATTAATTCTGCAAAATGCGAAAATGATAAATTTGTTATTAATTTTAATACATCAACTTGCGGAATATCTATCGTAATATTCTTATTTTCAATTAAATGGAATTCTTGGGACAGTGTCCCAAGAATTGAATCAGGCAACAAAAAAGATTCTTGGGACAGTGTCCCAAGAATTTGGGGATAGACCAAATAGAATTGTCTGCATCGCGATAATTCCCCTATAGGTAATCCTTTTATTTCTTTTTCTTTTAAAATTCCTGCAATTTGTTCCAACAACCGTTCGCCATATTTCGCTCTATCTTGCCCCGATTGATCATATTCCACAATGTAACAACCAATTAGCCAGTTACGAACTGTCAAACTGATATTAATCGCCTTTACCGCATGTTGTTGCAGTTCATTGTGCGTTTGTTCAATTTGTTCTGTTAGTTGTTTAAAATTCATTGTGCGTATTTTCTACAATTTTTACAAAAATATCACCAGCACCGCAATAACAATCACCCCCATGGCAAATACGAAGGCATATTGCTGAACCTGACCCGATTGCAATCCTTTAATACCCGATGAAACTTTATATGACCAATAAGCTTGGAAATTCATAAAACCATCAACCACATGGCGATCGAACCAAGCAATGGGTTTTGAAATATGTTTGAAAATAATATTTTTAGTTACAAATAAGTACAATTCGTCAAAGTAGAACTTATTGTAAGCCCATTTGTAGAATGATTTGATACTTGCCACCACTTTGTCTGAACTGGTATTGGCTTTACGATACATCAAAGTTGCTGTTCCTATTCCTACCAAAGCCACTAAAATAGAAGGTATTGCTACCGACCATTGAATATGTTGTTCGAAAGCAGCACCATCAGAAGAAATAAAGTCCGCAAAATGAACATTAAAACAGGAAAGAAGACCTATTCCTATAGTCAATACAGCTAAAAATAGTAACGGGAAAGTCATTTTTCCATCGGCTTCGTGCGGTGGGTGGTGATATTCGGTTTTCTTTCCCCAAAAAATATTGTAATACAAACGGAACATATAGAAAGCAGTGAGTCCGGCAACAATAAATTGACAAACAAAAACAGCTTTGTTTGCATGTAAAGCGGCTACCATAATTTCATCCTTACTGAAGAAGCCTGAAAACGGCGGAATTCCGGCAATAGCCAAACAGGCAATCAAAAACGTGATGTGCGTGATAGGTAAATATTTGCGAAGATTTCCCATATCCTTCATGTCGTTGC
Organism: Bacteroidales bacterium; assembly: GCA_031552355.1. Taxonomy (GTDB): domain Bacteria; phylum Bacteroidota; class Bacteroidia; order Bacteroidales; family P3; genus JAVBMO01. Next base: position 3,282 of record JAVBMO010000085.1, read on the forward strand.
TGTGAACAGCATGAATAACGGCACCTGCGCCCAAGAACAATAAGGCTTTGAAGAAAGCGTGGGTAAATAAATGGAACATAGAAGACATATAACCCAAACCATCATGGCCACCATAGCCTGAAACGCCCAAAGCCACCATCATGTACGCAATTTGCGAAATGGTTGAAAACGCCAACACCCGCTTGATATCAGTTTGTGTACAAGCTACAATGGCAGCAAACAACGAGGTTGCGGCGCCCACATAGGCAATGCCTTCCAATACTTCGGGGGTAACGAAAAAGTAAACAGGAAACAAACGTGCTACCAAATAAACCCCGGCAACAACCATAGTAGCTGCGTGGATAAGAGCCGAAACCGGCGTAGGGCCTTCCATGGCATCGGGCAGCCAAATGTGCAAAGGCAACATGGCCGATTTTCCGGCGCCGCCCATAAAAATCAAAGCCATAGCCCAAGTAAATACCGAAGCGCCTAAGAAAGTAGCGCCGGCAGCGCCTGTTACAATGGCTGCGTTATTAGCAGTAAGCGTAGCAAAATCGAAAGTACCTGTGTAGTATGATAAAATTAAAATTCCAATCAAAAACCCTAAGTCGGCAAAACGGGTAACAATAAATGCTTTTTTAGAAGCCGCAATTGCCGAAGGTTTGGTATAGTAGAACCCAATTAAAGAGTATGAAGAAACCCCCACCAATTCCCAAAAAATATACATTTGGAAAATATTCGTAGCCACCACCAAACCTAACATTGAAAAAGTAAACAGCGACAACAGCGCATAGTAGCGATGATAGCCTTTTTCGCCGTGCATATAGCTTGTACTATACAAATGCACCATCAACGAAACGGTTGTAATAACCACCAGCATCATTACAGAAATGGGATCTAACAAAATTCCCAAATTCACTTTTAATGTCGGCGAAAATTGCATCCATGTGTGGCTGAAAGCTTCTATTTTTTGATAAACACCTGCTGCATCTTTGCCATAAACAAAGAAATATTCGTACGCGACAAAATAAGAAATAGCCGCAATGGAAAGCAGTCCGGCTGTTCCCAACCAACCGGCAATTTCCGGCTTCATCTTGTTGCCAAAAAGTCCCAACACAAGGAACATCAATAATGGAATAGCGAGAATTAATACTAAATAAGTCATAATAATTTAAGTTGAAAGTTGAAAGTTGAAAGTTGAAAGTGATTTTTGACCCTTTTTTTGTTTCAAACTTTTACAATTTAATCTTTTCTAATTTTGTTTTGCCGTTTTTATTACTTTGATATTGAGGTTTTATATGCAAATGGTCTTCCATCTTCCATACCTGGTATATAACCTATGCCATAAATTGATAAATTCCCAAGATAATTAGCTTTCAATTCGATCATCCCCCCATCGTACTTATCCATCCTTATTGTGTCAAAAATTCCTGATAAAGTTTTAGAGTCTTCGCTTAATCCTGTTCCTAAAACTATATAAGCATTACTTCCTTTATCCGAATCAGAATTAATATATTGCAAAATTGCATTTAGTCTAATTGTATCCCCCAATTTATAGGATGTGCGTTCAGGAAACAATCTGACAAAACAATTATTAAAACATTTTTCTTCATTTTTAGTAATTGTATTATCAATATTAGGTTTCTCGTCCTTTAATAAATGTGTTAATTTCTGATTCTCTTTAATAAGAAAAATATTCAGTATTAGCTGAGCAACCAAAATCAAAGATAATGTAATAATTACAATTTTTATTTTCATGTACTTTCTTTTCAGACTATATTCAAAAGCTTGTTTAGAATCTTTTCCCAATCATCTTCCCCCTTTTGGGGAATCGAAAGGGGCTTTAGTGTTTCATTTTATCTAAATTCTTAATTTGAATGTTTTGCAAGTTTCTGTAAATATTGATGATAATGGCAATAGCAACAGCGGTTTCGGCTGCGGCAATGGCAATGGCAAAAATGGCAAAGAACATACCTTCCATTTGTCCGGGATATAAAAAGCGATTGAAAACCACAAAATTAATATCCACTGCATTAAGCATCAATTCTAAAGAAATGAGTATTGCAAGCATATTTTTACGGGTAAGAAAACCGTAAATTCCTGCAAAAAACATGACAGCACCTGCTATCAAATACAATTCCATTGGTATATCCATAATCGTTTCAGTTGAAAATTGAAAATTGAAAATTGAAAATGAGTGGTTCAAAATTCATGTTTCCAATATGTAATTATATAGAGTTTAAATTTTCTAAAGTATTATTTTTTCCTTGCAATCAAAATACCCCCGATGATACAAGCCAAAAGCAAAATACTGATTGCTTCGAAAGGAAGTAAATATTGATATTTTCCGGTTCCCATCAAAGCAGTTCCTAATACTTTCATATCTATTTCGCCGCCGCTGATGGTTTCGGTTATCTTTAGCCCACTTTTCAGAATGACAAAAATGCAAAGCGCCCCACCTGCCAAAGCGGCTAACAATCCGGGAACGCGTCGTTTCAATTCTACTTTATCCACTTTATCGCCCACATGACTAGTAAGGAAAATGGAAAAGATGAGCAGTACCAGCACACCACCTGCATAAACGGTAATCTGCACGGCTGCCAAAAAATGGTAATCCAATAAAAAGTACAAACCGGCTGTGGCGAACAGCACAAACATTAAGAATGTAGCTGCCCGTAACATACGTCGTGTAGTTACCGTCAATATTGAAAATACAACGATAATTACCGATAAAATTCCAAAAATAACTTGAGATGCTGTGATTTCCATGTTTTTAACTATGAATTATAAACTATGAACTATGAATTTTTTAATTCAACATTCGTTATTTATTGTTAATTAAATTTTTCTTCTTTGTTAATATTGAACTCATTTTATTAATGAATTATAAAATGATAAACTATGAATGAAAGCCTATTGTATTCAAATTATTCATAGTTTATACTTCATCATTCATCGTTAACTTTCGTCTTTTCTTCAAGTTTCGAGTTTTCGTTATTTAGCTTCTTCAACAATTTACTATGGGTGAACATGCTTTGTTCAAAATCTGTATTGAATACAATTGCATTGGAAGGGCATGATAATACACAAAGATTACAAAATGAGCATTTCCCCAAATCGTATTCATGGGCTTCCAGCACTTTTTTCTTTTTGCCGTCTTCGGTTTCTTCGGTGCGGCTTGTAACCCTGATAGTTCCGTTCGGGCAATTCATCTGACAAATTCCGCAAGCTGTACATTTATGCTCATTTTTAGCATTATGCGGCATAGTCAATACAGATTTGTACCTATCGGACATTTGCAAAGTCGCCCTGTTTTCGGGGTAACATTCCGTAATTTTGGGACGGAAAAAGTTGCGTAAAGAAATTTTCATACCGGTAGCTAAGGAACTAAGCCCGGTAATCCATGAACGAATGTATGTGATAAAATTTTTCATATTTTTTTAATTGAAAATTGAAAATTGAAAATTGAAAATGAGTGTTCAAGGCATTTTCAACTTTCCATTATTAAAAATGAAGTCCAAAAGCTACAATTACCGCCATTAATAAAATGTTTAGTAAATTCAAGGGCAATAAATATTTCCATTCCAATTTCAATAGTTGGTCAACCCTAAGGCGTGGGAATGTCCAGCGAACCCAAAGTTGTAGGAAAACTACAAAAAATGCTTTCCCGAAAAACCACACAAATGATGGGATATAATCCATAATATGATTAAATCCATCTAAACCCGGAATATGCAACGGTTGCCAACCACCTAAGAATATGGTTGCAGCAATTGCCGAAACAATAAACATATTCAAATACTCAGCTAAGTAGAAGAATCCGAATTGAATACCGGAATATTCGGTATGATAACCGGCGGTAAGTTCTGATTCTGCTTCGGGCAAATCGAAAGGGCCACGATTGGTTTCAGCATGTCCGGCAACTACATACACCACAAAGGCAATGATTGCAGGAATATGTCCTTTGAAAATGAACCACACATCGGCTTGATTTTCCACGATGGTTGAAATTTGCATGCTTCCTGCAAAAATAACCATTGTTAATAGCGACAATCCAACGGAAAGTTCGTAGCTAATCATTTGAGCACCGCTTCGCATGGCGCCAATCATAGAGAATTTGTTGTTACTGGACCATCCTGCCAACAAAATCCCTAAAATTCCAATGGATGAAACTGCTATGATATAAAACACCCCAATATTGAAATCTACTGCATGCAAACCCTTGGCAAACGGAATGGCTGCAAAAGCCAGCATTGAACCCATTACCATGACAAATGGAGCAAGGTAGAACAAAAATTTGTCGTTGTTATTGATAGGAATAATTTCCTTTAACAACATTTTCAAGGCATCGGCAATACTTTGCAAAAGCCCGAAAGGCCCTACACGGTTGGGTCCCAAGCGACATTGAAACCATGCACATATTTTACGTTCAACATATATTAATATCAACGCCAATACTGCATAAGCCAATAGCAAAGCAACACCTACCAAAACGAATTCGATAGCCAGCGCCCAAAAATTAGGTAATACTGACCTCAAGCCTTCGTCAATCCATTGTGTTAAAGTAGTAAATTCAAACATGTTTTTCTTTAATTATGAATTATGAATTATGAACTATGAATGAAAGCAAGTTGTGCCTAATGTATTCATCCTTCATCATTAACTTCATCGTTGTTTAATATTTTTCTTTTTAGTTATTATTGAACTTTTTATTATTTTCAAGATTTCGCTTGCATCTTGAAACATACTATCGAACATCATTTTATCCAAAAAATCAGTAGCTTTTAAAATTTCCAACCAGTAAATTGTTTCGTCACATTCCTTTTGGGCAATTCCTAGCTTATGAATAAAATCCAAATCACTTTCAGCATTTCTTGCTTCACGAACATTTGCACCAATAGATGTTCCAGACCTCAACAATTGTTTACTAATGACAAATTCTTTTTTATTTTCAATCAAATACTTATATAAATTGCACGCACCGAACTGCAAATGTGAACGACTTCTCTCCTAAAATATCTTGTTTCCCGTTATTCATCGTTCATCATTCATAATTATCTATCGATATCCGGCACCACATAATCCAATGAACCGCCGATGGCAATTAAATCGGCGATTTTTTCGTTGCGAGAAATGGTATCCACAACCGAAACCAAACTTAAATTCGGTGAACGGAATTTCACACGGTACGGATTTTTATCGCCTTTGCTCGATATATATACGCCGAAAATTCCACGGGCAGCTTCTGCCATTTGGAAATAATCACCTTCGGGTAATTTTATTATCGGTTTTTGTTTTACAAAATAATCGCCTTCGGGAATATTGTCCACCAATTGTTCCAAAATACGCAACGATTGTTCAATT
>JAVBMO010000087.1:0-5831 GCA_031552355.1 Bacteroidales bacterium
ATTGAATCAAGGCCAAATTGAGCAAAAGCTTTATGACTACTATGGCGTAGAGCAAATTATTTGGTTGGGCGATGGCATTGAAGGCGACGACACCGACGGCCATGTGGACGATATTACCCGTTTTGTGAATGCCGATACGGTAATTACTGTAGTTGAACCCAATAAAAACGATTTTAATCACCAGCCTTTGAAAGAAAATTTGGACTTGTTGAATAAAGTACGCCTTTTGAATGGCAAACAGTTGAATGTGGCCGAATTGCCCATGCCAAAACCTGTCATTTGGGACGGCCAACGTTTACCGGCTTCGTATGCCAATTTCTATATTGCCAACCATGCGGTAATTGTGCCTTTGTACAACTGTAAGGAAGACCAAAAGGCTATGGATATTTTGGAAGAATGTTTTAAAGACCGCAAAGTAATCGGCATTGATTCTACCGAAATTATTTGGGGTTTAGGAAGTTTTCATTGCCTGAGCCAGCAGGAACCGGCAGTCTGAAGACAGGATTTTGAGTTATTTCTAACTGGAAGCTTGTTTGCACAAAATTTGCAAACAAGCTTTCTTGTTATTGGATATGAAAGCGTAGTCCCAATTGGAAATTCAACAGGCCCAATCCTTCCTTATAGGTATCAGGGAAATGTATTTCCTGCGTGGAACCATTCATTTCCAAGGTCATTCCACTTAGCGCCCCTGTTGTTCCTGAAAAATTAGCTGCAATTCCGAGATTTTCCAAGAATTTATATTCCAAACCCAATACAAAATAAGCGCCAATAGTGCCACCATAGAGAGAGGGTTTATAGATGTTCTCCATGATACATGTACTTTTGTAACCTGTATAGCCAAGGCCTACACCGGTTTGAAAAATCAATTTTGCATTGTTAGTAGCAAGACGACACATAAACGCGGGACCGATAAATAAAATTATGTCTTTGGTCATGGAGGTTGTTATACCATAAGCGTCAATTGCAGTTCTATCTGAAGAAGCATTGTATTGAGTATAGACCAATCGAATTCCATACCAGTCTGTAAAATAATAGTCGGCATAAACATCCCAACCAAAACCCGAAGAAAGGTCTTGTGCTACACTTCTTTGTTCGGCATTCAGATCAGCAGCTATACTGGCAGTACGAATGGAATAACCTGCATCTACGCCTAATTCCCAGCGAGGAAGTTTTCTGTTTCTGTAAATAATGTCATTTGTTGAATTGCTGACATAGGTTGGAGAGTTCTTTTGGGCGGTATCGTCTGTATTGGAGGAATCCTGAATTTCTGAAATATCTTTGATTCTTAACACGGTTGCTGTAAATTGGTGGCAACTACTTCCCCAAAAAGAAGGTTTTGTATGTTTGGTAATAAGAACAGCATTAGCCCCGAATGTTTTTGCCTTATTTTTCAACAAATTGATCATACTAAGCGAATCACAATTTACGGTCATTCCCGCGTCACCAACAGATATAATTCCCAAAGATTCGGCATTGGCAGGCACCAATTCCTGTTTTTCAAAAACCTTCACAGTAGTTTCAGGTGACAGACTGGGGTAGGTTTTAATCATAACGTTAGAAACACGCGGATTACAGGAAGTGAAAACGCCAATTAAACCGAGACATAATAGGTAGAGAGAAGAGTATTTTTTAGTCATTTTTTGATTTTTTTACAAATTTACATATAAAAATTCATAAATATCTCATAACAACAGACACAAAATTACTATGTAAGTAGTAAATAGTTTACCTTGATAACTTGTAAATAATTGGTTTTGGGGTAGGTTCTTTTTATAAATTTGACTGCAACTTACCTGTTGCAGTCGAATGAAGATAAATTTTTCTGAACAAATTAAAAATATCCTTTTAATTTGTTCGCAAAAACTTATAGGTAATTGTTCCTACTTGCACATCAGCGGCATCATCGTCGGCACTAAATTTTGATTGGCGCGCAGCTTGTTCCGCCATTTTCCAAAGAGAACCATCAGCTGCTGTGGTCCCGCGTTGTCCCGCTTCGGCACGTGTTACATTTCCGTTCTTATCCACCCATATTTTTACAACCACAGTTCCTTCTTCTTTTGAGGTGTATTGTGGCTTGGGCAAACTTTTAGAACTGCGTCCGCTAAGGCTGAATGAAATGCCGCTACCTTTTCCTGAACCGCTTCCACTACCGGAATAATTACCGGAATTAGGATTTCCATCGGGACGACCTTGGTCCCCAACTCCTCCTGCAACTCCCTGGCTTGAACCTGAACCGCCATTTGTTTGAGTGTTTCTACGAAACAACGCATTAGGGTTAATTTGTTCCTGAACAGGTGTTTCTTGAGTTGTGGGTTGTTGGTTTGGTTTAGTTTGTTGATTTTTCTTATTTTTCAAATAAATAGATTCTTCTGTACTTTGAGTAGAAATTTGTTCATCATTTGTTGAAGAGTAGGCCGATTGGGCAGGAGAAGTTTCTGAGCCCGGAATGGGCGTAGCTTCTTCGCCAAATCCGGTTTCGCTGTTGCCGATATTTACTTCAACACCTTGTTCTTCAGGTGGTGGAACTTGGTAGCTAAGCCCAATAACCAAAAGTAATATAAGGAAAACCACATGAAATAGAACGGTTCCTAAACCGGCTATCCACTTCGTTTTCCTATCCTTTTGAGTTGGTTGCATAGTTCAATTATTCTTTTGGCGATGTAGCTAAAATCACTTTATGTGTATTGCCTGTTTTTTGATTGATGGCATTCACGGCATCAATCACATTGACAACATATTGTACAGGAACTGTTTTGTCTGAACGTAAAACAACTACAGCATCGGGCGTGCCGGCAATAGCTTGTTGAAGTGTATTTTCTAATTGTTCGGCCGCAACAGGAGTTTCGCCGACAAAAAATGAATACGAATCGTTTATATATACGGTTACATTTTGTTTGGCTATGGTTTTGCTTGAACTTTCAGGTAAAAGTAGCTTTACAGCATTCGGGCTTATCATGGTTGAGGTAATCATGAAAAAAATAAGCAAAAGAAAAACCAAGTCCGACATGGTTGCAGAACTGAAATCTACCTTGATTTGGTTACGGCTTCTAATCATAAGATAATGAATTTTAAAATGATAGCCGTTTATTTAATGGGTTCATGCAACAAATCCATAAATTCAGAGGCACGAGATTCCAAAATAAAAACTACTTTATTGATTCTGGCAACTAAGAAGTTATAAAAAATATACGCAATAATCCCAACAATCAAACCGCCTACAGTGGTTACCATAGCTTCATAAATTCCGCTTGAAAGTAGCTGAATATCAATGTTGTTTCCTGCATTTGACATATCAAAGAAAGCACGAACCATGCCGGTAACTGTTCCCAAAAAGCCTAACATAGGTCCTAAGCCTGAAATCGAACCAATTACAGAAAGTCCTCTTTCCAAGGTGGTTACTTCCATTTTTCCTTCGTTTTCAATGGCTGCATTAATATCGGGCAAAGGGCGTCCCAAACGGGATAAACCTTTTCCTATCATGCGGGCAATGGGGGTATTGGTAGATTTTGCCAAAGATTTTGCAGAATCAATATTTCCTTGATGGATAAACTCTCGAATGCTGTTCATAAAGCTAGCATCGTCTTTCAATGCTTTGTTAATGGTAAGATATCTTTCCACAAAAATGTAAACGGCAATAATTGACATAACCAATAAAAGAGGCATAATCCATCCTCCTTTAACGGCCAAATCTATAATTGAAAGTTTTTTTTCTACTACAGGTGTTGCAGCAGCTTGGGCAACAGTCGTGCCGGTGTTTTGAATTTGTAATAAAAGATTTCCTAACATATAATTATCATTTTTTGCAAATGTACACAGAATATTGTGTTGCTAACTGGTCAAATAACGAAAATATGAACAGCAAATTGTTAATTGAAAGAGAAATTTTATTCAATATCTTGCGTAAAATTCAAATTGTTTTTACAAAAAAAGCGAAAACCGATACCAGTTTTCGCTTTTTAAATGATTTTATTGAGAAAAATCAAATAGTCATGATTTCTTTTTCTTTTTTGCCTGCATGAACATCAACTTCTGCAATATATTTGTCTGTAAGATCCTGTATTTCTTTTTCCAAAGTTTTAATCTGGTCTTCGGAAAAACCGGCATCTTTCAGTTTTTTTATTTTATCCATAATATTGCGGCGAGAATTGCGGATATGCACTTTGGCATTTTCGCCTTCGGAACGGATAGATTTCACTAATTCCTTTCGTCTTTCTTCGGTCAAAGCAGGAATAAGGATACGAAGTGTATCGCCTTCATGTTGGGGATTGAAACCTAAGTTGGCAGCCTGAATGGCTTTATCTATAGGGCTCAACATATTTTTTTCCCAAGGTTGAATAACAATACAACGGGGATCCGGAGTGGCAATATTGGCAATTTGACTTACCGGAGTGGGGGTTCCGTAGTAATCGACCTTAATACTTTCGACCATGGCAGGGCTGGCTTTGCCTGCACGAATTTTGTTTAATTCTTTTTCCAAAAATGAAATGGCACCTGCCATATGTGTTTTGGCTTCTTCAAGATATTCTTTTCTTTGTTCTGTCATGATGCTAAATAATGATTTGTTTTCGCAGGTACAAAGATATGAAAATTTCCTATTTGTTGCGATTTAGTATGGGAACTCTTTACTAATTTATGATGAAATCGAAAAAATTGTCTGGTATAAAAGGATTGATATTAAACTATTTGTTTATAAAATGGTTTATTATGCATAAATCAATAAATAATTAAATCATGTTACAAAAAATAAAAAAAGTCATGAAATCCTCATTTTTAACTATGTGTACTTTGGCTGCATTTAGTGGCGCAGCACAAAATCAGTCGCCCGAAAATGGCAAATTTACGTTACTGAATTTGCCTTATAAAACCGATGCATTGCAACCTTATATAAGCAAACAAACTATGGAATTGCATTGGGGAAAACACGTGCAAACTTATATCGACAATGTGAATAAATTGATTGCCGGAAGCGGTTTTGAAAATCAATCATTGGAAGAAATTGTGAAAAAAGCTCCTGCCGGTGGATTGTACAACAATGCTTCGCAGGTTTGGAACCATAATTTTTTCTTTGCTTCTTTATCCCCCAAACCTCAAGAAAAACCTGAAGGGAAATTGCTCGAAGCCATTGACAAAGATTTTGGTTCTGTGGATGCTTTAAAGGAACAGTTTTTAAAAACAGCTACTTCGTTATTTGGTTCAGGCTGGGTTTGGTTGGTAAAAAACAAAGATGGTCATTTGAAATGGATACAAACTCCCAATGGCGACGGTGTTCTATCTAAAGATTTGCAACCTTTGCTGAATTGTGATGTTTGGGAACATGCTTACTATTTGGATTATCAAAACAAACGTGCAGATTATCTGAATGCTTTTTGGAAAGTAGTGGATTGGAAAGTGGTAGGAGAACGATTAAAATAAAGTCTGCTTAACTATAAAATAATAAAAGCCCACTTAAATTGTTTAAATGGGCTTTTTTACTAATTCGAGGTTACTTCGACTAATGCCTCTCAGTTGTGCTATTTCGCATCATTGTGTAAACGAAGAGCAAGAATAAAACAATCACTTAAAGCTATTTGGTGCCAATTTGTTACTATTGCAGAAATGGCTTATCCCTTTTTATGATTATCATTAATATAATTACCTATTTCACGAATAATAATTGAAATGTTCAAGGGGCCTGAATATTTTACAACATCAAATCCGTCCACTTCATGCCCTTTTTTAATTGGGTATAGTCTTTCAATAGATTCATCATTGAGGGGGATTGGGGGAAATGTTTGTTCATAGACATTTAATCCTTCAATAAATTGAAAAGCTTCATATTGATGGTGGCTTTT
>JAVBMO010000141.1:0-17694 GCA_031552355.1 Bacteroidales bacterium
GCCACATTCCCAATACCATGCCAAACAGCAGAAGCTTCTAAAAGATTGTCGAACGCTCCTTCTGTCAATGAGTGAAACTGGAATGTTGCACTATCTATCGCTATCGTTTCTTTTTTCTTAAAATAAAAGGTATTCAACAGAACAATGTCTGATGAAGCATTTGAAAATACAGTATTTACACTCGGATAAGTTCCCGTGGCAATATGTTTCACAGTGCCATCTGTAACATTCAGCGAAGCTTCGGCAATCATCCAATTGTTTGGAAAATTACTATTAAAAGGTGCAAAAGCCTGATATTGTGCATTAGCAGTATCAAGACTAGAGGTTATTTCTATGCTACCGGCCATTGGTGCAACTTTGCTTCTGTCATACTTAAACACCACATCGTATTGTTGTGTTTTCAGTGTTCCGGTTGCCATTACCTGTACTTGAACCTCATCGCCGTCTTCAACAATGGTGTAAAAAATCCGTGAATCGGAATTCATAATAGTAGTAACATCCAGGCCTGTTGCCGTTGTATAGGGCGTTTGCGCCCATGCGGGAAGGGCAAATAAAAGCATTAGTAATAAGGCTACACTTCTGCTTCGGTTTTTCCTTTTTTTGTTTTGTGTAATAGTTTTCATTTTTTTTAGTTTAAATTAGTACTTGTTTGTTTTTTTTTATTTTAATTGTTTCTGTTTTATTTATATAATAAAGGGCTTTTGACTGTGATGGTAGTGTTTACAAGAGTATCACCCTGTGTGGTGAGGCAGTATTGCTCGGTAAAGAGGTGGTGCAAAACCTTATAAAGATTTCCCCCTATCTTTATAAGATTTTAGAGGCACCAATATTAAAGCGTGTGTTTTGCACAAATCAAAAGCCCAATATGTCAAAGAACGGTTTTAGCTTTTTTGCTTAGGGAAACTTAATATCCAATTCGTCGAATAAAACTTTAGTGTCGTTGTAGTTAAGGATATTTGCTCCGATTTTTAACAACACTTGGCGATAGTCCAGCGAATTGATGGCGCTGTTGCCGTCAATGTCCGATTTGAAATCGAAATCGTACGGAGAATTTGTGGATACATATTGTTTGCGATTGCTCCAAATAGAGCTTGCATCGGCTTCCGTAATTTTTAAATCGCCATCAAAATCGCCGAAAATCAACTCCCGGTGTCCCAGATTATTGACTCTTTCGACAATAGTTACTTTTGCCCAACGGGTAATAAAGCCTTCGCGTTTAATTTCCAAAACATAAGTGCCGGGGCGGATAATTTTAGTGAATTGGAAGTAACCAATGGCTTGAGCAGGCTTTTCTGCTATCAAAAGGGTCTCATTTCCTAATTTATAATCGTGGCGTTTAATAGTATTTTCCCATGTAATTGTATCGCCTTTGTTGCTTGTTCCGCCAATGTAGCCGGGGAATTTGGGTGTATTTCCAATAAGTTTTGTTCCATCGTAATACAAAGCCGTTGTTGAATCTATTACGGTTCCGTATTTCAAAGAGTCTAAAGCGCTTTCTTCTGCAATATCAATTGGGAATTCCTTTAATTTTACTATTATAGGAAATTCTTTATTGAAATCGTTTTGTCCGTCAATATTCACAAATGGGAAAACAGTTCCTGCAATATTGGTAGCACAGTTGATTACCTCAACTTCTACCGTATCGGTATTTGAACAACCATACATATTTGTTGCGGTATATCTTACCTCTACAGTGCCTGTTGCCAAACCTTTTAAGAAATAATTTCCTTCATCGGTTGTTGTAATGACAGCCAAACTTTCATCAGAGATATCCCATCTGGTAGAAGCGCCTGTTTCGGCTTCACCTGTTAACTGAATAGAATCATTTACACAGAGTTGAGGATCAGGTGAATTTATTTTCACACTCGGGTTCGAAGAAACAATAACAACTTTTTCATTACTTCTTTCCGAAGTACAGTTGTTAACTTTTATTGAAACTGCATAGGTTCCTGCGTCTGCATTATCTGCTTGTAGTAGGGTACTTGTCTGGCCTTCTAACAAATCATTATCTTTATACCAAACGTAAATTCCACCACTTTGACCGGCGGCTGTAAGGGTAATTATTCCTGTTTCACAAATAACTCCATTTTCGGGATTCATTGTTAATGTCGGTGCATCTGGAATAGAATTTACTACAATTATTTTTTCGTAAGGGGTTTGTTCACCTATTTCAATATCTGCTCCATTTGCAGAGGTAATGGTAGAAGTTATTTTTAAATCGGCCGAAGTTACAGAAGTGGTATTGAATGTAATCTTCAATGTATCGCTTTCTTCATTGCCCAAAGTAGGAATTGTCCATACTCCCGTATTATTATTAAAACCTGCTCCTTCATGGCTTTGGTAACTTAAACCTGAACCAAAAACATTGGCTACAACAACAGGTTGATTAGCTGCAAGTCCTGAATTGTTGGTAATGGTTACTATATAAGTTACTTGCGATCCTAAACAAACCGGATCGTTAGAGGCTTGTTGTACACCAAAATCCAATGCTTGCACAGCAATAGATATGGGTTTTATAGTCTCGCATTTGTTTACAGGGTTAGTTACTTGTACCCAGTAGGTATGGTTTCTGGCTGCTAATCCTGTAAGGTTGTTTGGAACCGGATTCATGCAGTTTTCATCGCTAAAATACTCGTATGTATAACTTGCATTATAATCTGTAATGGCATTTTGCAAATTGACAGCGCTTCCCCTCAAAATACTTAAACTTTGTGTGGTTACCTGAGGTTTTTGTGCTGCCTTAATATTTAGCGGATCACTGGTTCGAGCAGAACATTTATCGAAATCATTTACCTTTAGTGTAAAGTTTACACCATTTTCTGAAACATCAGCATGGTTCACTACTATTACTTTATTGTCTACACCTTCCGAAATAACTGTGCTTCCTTTATACCAGGTGTAGTAAGAGCCCTCGGGGTGCTTGGCTACAGAGCGTAAGGTGGTAAAATCTTCGGAACAAATAAATTGATTATCCGTTAAATTAGCTTCTATAATAGGTTTGATGGGAGTTTTTTTGGCAGGAATTACTAAAGTTCCTTCATAATAACCCACTGTAGCCCAATTACCTTCATCAGAACATGTACAACCATCAAAAAGCCCGGAACAATCATCATCCGGCATTGAGCCTGTTGGTGCTAATCTTACCCGCCAAACTACCTTATAAGGAATTTCTACAGACTCTGTTAAGTTTTGAGCAAAATTTGTTAAATTCATAGTAGCATAAGCGCCATAAGAAGCATAGCGGTATATGCCTGTAATGGGTGAACCACCACGTGTGATAACAGAAAAAGGAACCCACTTGCTATCTATATTAGCCCTTTCGGCTGTAAAATACTGAGTATAACCATCAGGTAATTCAAGATAAAGTTGGGTTTGACGTGCATTCCCTTGATTATTCACAAAACAATAATAATCATATCCTCTTAATTCTGATGTTGTAGCTACATTCAAATCAAATCTTACATCGGTTCCGCAAATTAAGTTATTGCTTGGTGGGGTTACGGTTAAGAAGAAATTCCTTGGATTTCTTTTTAATTCATTACTTGTTAAAGCTAATCCGTTAATAGCTGTATTTAAAGCATTAACCGTATTATTTACTTCAGTTTGCGTAACATTAATATTATCATATACAGTATTAGCATTGGCTAAAGCTGTAGTATAACTATTCCATGAAGCTGTAGTATAAAATGCAGCGTTGGAAGGAGCATAGGTACCTGTGGGATAATTGGCATTGGCAAATGTAATACGCTCTTTTAAAATAGATTTATTTACCTTTATAATACGAGGTAAATTGCAAGAAATTACCTCTTCACTACCTTCTACTTTAATATTAACAGATACCGTGGCATTGCCGGGTGCACTCCAGGTAACTTCCCAAATATCGTTGCCGATTTTACGAGAGTCGGAAATATAGCCGGCTGTTGCACTCCATTCCGAAGAAGAGATGGTAGTACCTGTGGGAGGAGTTACCAAATACAAGCAAGCATTACCTACAGCCTCATCGCCCGAAACATGGCTTACTATACATGTTTGCCCTTGGACTTGTGAGGAAAAGCCTAAACCTCCTATTGCCAAAAGCAAAAGAAGAATGGCAAAGACTTTGTGTTTGTAATATTTTTCTTTCATAATATTTTTCTTTTTAAATGTTTTTCTTTTAATATTTTTTCTCAACACTCAAGGATAATATTTTTAAAATCCTCTTTTCAATTTTGCATTCAATGTAATTTTTTTGTTTCATAGTTTGTTTTTATTTTAGTGGGTTAGTTATATTTAGTTTTTCCATTTATTAAATTATTCGGTGAGAAGGAAACTACAATGGCCCGAGTATGAGAGTTGAAAGGTTGTTGTGTGTATAAGTTATGTTGAAGACAATTCCGGTATCTTACAATAGAATCCGGAAAAGAGAACCCGAGCACATTGGCAAATCGTAGTTTTATCGTGTGTTTTGTTTTGGTAAGAATTTGTTTCCCCCTCACTAAATAATTTTTATTAGTTTTTTATTTTACCTGTAAAAACTTTTGAATATACCATAAGGAATACCTCGCTTTCCTGTTTTTACTTTTTATAATTCGTTTTTACTTTTTCGTAAATTTTATACAAAGGTGGGGTAAAAAAAAAGTGAAATTGCTACCATTGCACAATAACAACTGCTTCATTGCGCCATAGCAACCACTTTCTTTGTGCAACATTTAAAAAATCGCTCAAAAAGAGCGGTTTAATTAAAATCCATGAGGTTCGTTTTTGCAAAATGGCGACATGTCAACTCCGTAAAAACAGGCAATTTTTACGGAGCTGAAACAAAAATTTGGAATTTCAAACAAAAATCCCCCCTGTTTACAATGAATTTTTCAAAATTTGGATAGTTCCTACAACAAAACTTTTAAGTTTTTCCTCTTTATTCCCTTTTACTCGTGCACACTATTAACTTCGCAAATGCACTTTATTTATGAGAAAAACGTAATTTTGCAGAGTCCTATAATTTAAAAATCTTTTAACATTTACTATTAGTCATGAAAATCTATCTTGTAGGCTACATGTGTTCGGGGAAAAGCACAGTAGGGAAAAAATTGGCTAAGAAATTGGGCTTGAAATTTTGTGATACCGACAAACTATTCGAAGAAAAAAACAACAGCACTATTTCGGATTTTTTTGCCAAACATGGCGAAGTTGCTTTTCGAGAAAAGGAAAGGGAAATCCTGACAAGCCTGCTTCCTTTGCAAGATTGTGTGGTATCCACAGGTGGCGGCATTCCTTGTTTTCAAGACAATATGGATTTGATGAATGAAAACGGAATTACCATTTATTTGGATATTTCTCCAAAATCAGTGCTGGACAGGCTCAGAAGTGCAGACGAAGAACGCCCCTTGCTAAAAGATATTCCCGCAGAAGAACAGGAAGCGTTTATAGAACAACATTTGGCGCAAAGAAAACCTTTTTACGAAAAGGCCGATATTTCCGTGAAAGCCGAAAACTTGAAAGTTGAAACCATCATCAATAAATTGATTTCAACAAAATTATAGGCCCCTTCTCCTATCCCCGCTATTAACCATTCAATCCTCCGAAACAATCCTCTTTTGTAATCGATTTTTTAAAATATTCAAACAAATGAAATATAAAACCTTACTTATAATCTGCTGTTTATTGCAATTTTCCTGCGCCAGCAATAAGATTCAGGTTGAACGGGCTTTTTATTATTGGAAAAATAATGAATATAGCCTAAACAAAGACGAACTTAAACAAATACAAGAACTAAAGATTACCAAATTGTATGTCAAATTCTTTGAAATTGAAAAAGACCCGACATTCAACAATAGGCCGGTATCAAAATCCGACCTGCATTTTTGGGGTACTTATGATTCATGTGAAGCTGACAGCAACGGCTATTATCATACGGTTCCCAATCCTTCACTAAATGAAATCATGGATAATTTGGAAATTATCCCTACCATTTACATAAAAAATGAAGTATTATCGGGCGTTACGCAAGATGTTGTAGATACATTAGCCGGCAACATTGTGTATTATATCGACAAAACATTTACCAGAAATATAAATGAAAAAAGAAGACATTATAATGAAATCCAAATCGACTGCGATTGGACGGAAACCACTAAAGCAAACTACTTCCTTTTGTTGGAATGTCTTAAAAAAAGAAGTGCTAAAATAATCTCCTGCACCCTTCGGCTCTATCCTTATAAATACCGTCAAAAAATGGGCGTACCGCCGGTAGGAAAAGTAACTTTGATGTGTTACAATCTAATTCCACCATTATCAAAAGAAGATGAAAATTCTATCCAGAATAATCGTGAATTAGAACTCTATTTAAAAGGCACAAAAAAATATCCCATTCATTTGGATATCGCCCTTCCTGTTTATTCGTGGGTTTATATTTATCAAAATAACCAATTTAAAGGTGTCATCAATTGGGATACCACCCAAATAAAAATGTCTGCATTAAAATCCGTTAAGCCTCTTTGGTATGAAGTGCAGGAAGACTTGCAAATCGATGATTTTTATCTTCGAAAAGGAGATAAAATTAAATTGGAAGAAACTACACCTGAAGAAACCCTGAAAAGTATTTCATTGCTAAAGAAATATCTTCATTTAGATGAAAAAACAACCATTTCCTTATTCCATTTAGATAGCAAAAATATTCAACAATACAATTATGAAACGCTTCATTCTTTTTATACTCATTTTAATTAACAGCGTTGGTTTCAAAGCCTTCGCCTGCGGACCTTACTATCCTTACGGAGAAGATGTGCGGTTTAACCTTTTGAATCCAAAGTGTTTCAATTTACATGATTACTCGCTTTTTAATTATACCGCTGCGTTGTACAATTACAGCTATGATGATTCGGGAAACGAAATAGACAACGACGGATATAAATCCGGGCAAGAGGCAAATACGCTTCTATGGCAGAAACGCTGTCAAAACAAACCTTCGCTCAACGATATTCAGGAAGCAGTTTATTTGAAAGGCCCAATTACTGCCAACGAAAAAGACACAAACAGCTTTATACAATATTTATCGGTAAACAAGGATTTCGAAGCCATTCAATATTTGAACTTTGCCAAACAATGCGAACCTTATAATGGATTTCTAGATGATCCGTGGGAACGCAGGGAAGTGGCAAAATTACCTCAACGCGAAAAATTAATTCAACAAGCTGAATCAGCAATCAAACGCTTAAAGGACGAAGACCTCAGATGTCGTTATGCTTTTTTAGCCATCCGCTTGGCTTATTATAACAATGATAATGAAGTTATTCAAAATCTTTATAAAACGATTTTTGAAAAAGCCCGGAATAAAAATATCATTTACTATTGGAGTACTTATTTCTATTGCCTTACGCTCGAAAATGACGAATACAAGAATTATCTTTTGGCGCAGGTATTTGCCCACGCACCGGATAAACGTTTTATGACCTGCCAATATACCGACCGGAAGATACCCATAGAAAAAGTATTAGCCAATACCTCGAATACATTCGAAAAATCGTCAATATATTTGCTGTACGCTGTTCGGAATCCTGGCAAAGGATTGTCTGTTTTGCAAAAAATGTATAAAAACACACCTAATTTCGATGGATTGGATTTCTTGCTGCTTCGCGAAGTGAGCAAACTGGAAGACTGGATTTGTACCCCTTACTATACCGAATTGGGACCTGCATTTTATAATGGTGTTTTTTACGGATGGTGGGGAGAAAAAGAAGACAACGCAAGCATCATGCTCAAACGGATTCATGAAGACCGGAAATATGCCAGCGAAGTCATTGATTTTATCAATAAAGTCGATTTCAAAAAGGTACAGGATCCGGCACTTTGGCAAACGGCAAAGCTTTATTTGCTTTTTATGGTAGAAGATTATGCTTCGGTTTTGAATGAAATACATTCCTCTTGGCTTAAAACCTTAAATTCGGATGGGTTTGCATTTATCGAAAAATTAGAAGCACTGACACTCACCGCCAATCAAAAACCCAACGAAGCCGTCATTTCAAATGCTGTAAAAACCAAACTGATGCAATATGACGATGACGCCAAATTTATTTTTGCCATAGGAAGGGAATTGGAATTTAGAAACAATACCACCGACGCTGCTTTATTATATTGCAAGAAAAATAAAAAAGAAGAAGAATATCCAGATTGGGATTTTTCGGGAGTGTACTGGCGTACCAAATTAAGGCATTGTACGCTTTACGCGGATTTTTACTCCAGTTACTTTTTCTACATGGACGCCCAATATACACCTGAACAAGTGGAAAAACTGATTGCAGACATTAAAAGTAATGATTCGAAAAAAGATGCTTTTTCCGTTTGGAAATATGAACGCATAAAATCAAGAATCGACAGGCTGTATGATTTACTTGGAACCAAATACATGCGTCAGAACAACCTCAATAAAGCGTTTCAAGCCTTTCAGTCTGTAAATGATACTTTATGGAATTCGAATGTATATTCATATAAAATGTACTTAGATGCCAATCCGTTCTACACTACTTTTTACAATGAACACAGCAAAACACCGGCAGATACCATTACCTACAACAAACGTGAACTGGTAGAAAAACTCATTGATTACCTGCAAAAAGCCGAAGATCCAAAAAATCCGGACCGCGACTACTATTATTATCTGTTGGGCAATGCCTATTTCAACATGACCCAATACGGAAATTCGTGGATGATGAAGCGTTATTACTGGACAAGTAATGCCACGCCTACCCAGTTAGAAGACGACAATGATTATTTTGGCTGTTTACATGCCCAAAAGTATTATCTGAAAGCCAAAGAAACCAGTAAGAATAAGAAATTTGCAGCCTTATGCCTGCGAATGGCAGGACGTTGCGAAAGTTATCATTTATCGAATAATTACTATTCTACCCACGATTATTGGAATTCTGATTATGATAAAGTAAGCGATAGTTTATTTGATGGAAATAAGTACTACCAACAAATATCCCACGAATATCCGGATTATTATAATGATTTGATTAGCAATTGTGAATCATTTTACACTTATTTGCAGGCAAGGAAGTAACAATTAATTTTTACTTCGCTTGATAATACAAAGTAGAACATTTTTGTGTTTGGAAAGTATCTTCGGCTATTTTGCAAATATTTTCGGCTGTTACTTCCTGATATTTCTGTGCTTCGGTGTTAATCAGTTCAATGTCGCCCAACCATTTGTAATACGCCAAATTCATGGCTCGGTCCAAAGCTTTGTATTGCGCAAAAATGGAATTGGTTTCCACTTTGTTTTTCACTTTTTGCAATTCCAATTCGCCAATGGCTTCGGTTTTCAAAAGGTTTAATTCCGAAAAAATGGCTTCGTCTGCCGTTTCGAAAGAAACGTTTTCCTGCAATTTTCCGGTTACCACAAACAAACCGTTGTCGGCATCGCCCGAAATAAAAGCGTTGATTTCATTAAAAACAGGACGGTCTTTAACCAAACGGTTATAAAGCCGCGAAGATTTTCCGTTTGACAAAATGTCAGAAATCAGGTCAAAAATATAATAATCTTTGTCCATGCGTTTGCACATGGGAAAGGCCTTGTAGATGGCATTGGCCGGAACTTCGCGTTCCACAAATAATTTTCTTTCTTCGATTTGAAGCGGCTCTTCTGGTAAATTGCGTTTGTATTCTTCGCCACTTGGAATTCCGCTAAACCATTTTTCAATCAAAGAGATCGTTTCGTCGTATTCTAAATTTCCTGCAATGGACAAAATGGCATTGTTCGGACGGTAAAACTTATAGAAAAATGCCTTTACATCTTCGAGTGTGGCATTTTCGATATGCGACAATTCTTTGCCAATGGTACACCACTGATACGGATGAACCTTGTAGGCCAAAGGGCGCAACAACAACCAAATATCGCCATAAGGCTGATTCAGATAACGTTGTTTGAATTCTTCCGAAACCACATTTCGCTGCACATCCAAACTTTTTTTAGAAAAAGCCAGTTCGTTCATCCTGTCCGATTCCAACCACAAAGCCATTTCAAGAAATTGTCTGGGAACTGTCAGATAGTAATTCGTAATGTCGTTATTGGTGAAAGCGTTGTTTTCGCCTCCGGCTTGTTCTACAGGCGTATCATAGGAAGGAATATTTTTAGAACCGCCAAACATCAAATGCTCAAAAAGATGGGCAAAGCCGGTTTTATTGGGGTTTTCGTCGCGAGCGCCCACATTGTAGAGCAAATTCACCGAAACAAAAGGCGTAGTCTTATCCTGATGAAGAATAATATTCAGCCCGTTTTTTAATTGATATTCCTTGTAATGAACCATTCTTTTTTAATTGAAAATGTTTTTTAACGATGAACTATGATGTATGAATGATGAACGGCGTTAATACCTTTTGCCTCTTTGGCTGTTCAATTCAAAATTCAGAATTTCTAATTCGTAATTTCTCTGCGGCTGTTCAATTCGTAATTCCTAATTGAAAATTCCTAATTATTATTAGTTTCCGCTGAAAACATCTTTCATCTTGTCGAAAAATCCTTTTTCTTTGTGGTTGGGATTCGGCTGAAAATTTGACAGGCCTTGCAATTGTTCCAACAATTTCTTTTCTTCCTTAGTCAAAGATTTAGGCACCCAAACATTGATACTCACCAACAAATCGCCACGCGAATAGCCGTTTATATCGGGAAGACCTTTGCCTTTCAAACGAAGGATTTTTCCCGAAGGAGTCCCCTGCTCTATCTTAATACGGGCTTTTCCTGTCAGTGTGGGTACTTCAATGGTAGTTCCCATGGCCACATCGGCAAAAGAAACAAAAGCTTGGTGCAAAAGGTTGTTGCGGTCTCTTTCGAAAAGTTCGTGCGGAACCTCTTCAATCAAAATAATTAAATCGCCATTGATGCCGCCTCTTGGCGCAGCGTTTCCCTTGCCTGACATAGACAGCTGCATGCCGTCTTGTACTCCTGCCGGAATATTGATGCTAAGAACTTCTTCCGCTTTTGTAATGCCATCGCCATGGCAGGTTGCACATTTTTCCTTAATAATTTTCCCTTCGCCGCCACAATTCGGACAAACGCTTGTGCTTTGCATGTGCCCCAAAATGGTGCGTGTTACCTGAGTAATGGTTCCCGAACCACCACATTGCGAACAAGTGGTATAAGAAGCAGAATCTTTGGCGCCTGAGCCACCACAGGTTTTGCAAGACACATATTTGGAAACCTTAATTTTCTTTTCCGCACCTTTGTCAATTTCCTCCAAAGTAAGCTTCACCTTAATTCTAAGGTTGCTTCCACGATGAACACGCCTTTGCTGGCCGCCACCGCCATAAGAAGAAAATCCACGCCCGCCGCCAAAAAAATCACCGAAAATATCGCCGAATTGGGAGAAAATATCATCCATGTTCATGCCATGTCCACCTCCGCCAAAACCGTTGTTGTCCACGCCGGCATGTCCGAATTGGTCGTAACGGGCTTTTTTGTCCGCATGGCTCAAAACTTCGTAAGCTTCGGCAGCCTCCTTAAATTTTTCTTCTGCTTCCTTATCGCCCGGATTTTTGTCCGGATGATATTCGATAGCCTTTTTCCTGTATGCCTTTTTCAGTTCTTCGGGAGTTGCATTTTTTGCCACACCCAATATTTCATAATAATCCCTTTTTGCCATTCTGTCCTGATTTTCTGATTTTATGCCTTTGGTCAATTAAATGGCCACAATTACTTTTGAATAACGGATCACTTTATCGTGCAAAAGGTAGCCTTTTTCCACTTCTGCAAAAACAGTCCCCTTTTCTGTTTCCGAAGGCGCAGCCATTTGCCCAACAGCTTCGTGAAATTCCTCATTGAATTTTTCTCCTTTCGCCGAAATGGTTTTCACACCCTTTTGTTGCAAAGTCGAAACCAATTTATTATAAATAAGTTGAATGCCTTCTTTATGAACTTCGTCGTGGTTTTGCATGGCTTCCAACGCCCGCTCGAAATCATCGACAATAGACAGCATGGCTTTGATAATATCTTCGCCGCCAAAACGGATTAAATCGGTCTTTTCTTTTCCGGTACGTTTGCGGTAGTTGTCAAACTCGGAATACAAGCGCAAATACTTATCGTTGACTTCAGTATATTTACTTTCCCAATCGTTGGCTTCGGTCTTTTCCTCTGCAGGCAATTCGTTTTCTACGTTTGTTTCCGAAGTTTGTTCGGTCTCTCTTTCAGTGGAAGTTTCCTCTTTTTTATTCTTTTCTTTCATCTCTTTTCATTTTTTATTTTCCGCCAAAATAATTTATTTCTAGCGAAATTCCTTTATTCAAAAATATTGCCAAAGTCCTCTTCTGACAAAATGACAGGAATAGCTGCTTTCCGGTAAATATCGAATTTGTTTAACGGGCGTTCTTCAGAGTGCCATTTAAAATCTTTCAGATACCGTTTATCCATAGGCAGTTGTTCCTCTGGATAGGTGGTCATTTCGGGGTTTTTCAATGTATTGATGCGAACAGGCTTTTTGTCTTCAAGATAAATATCCATATCGGAACCTAACCCCACATTCACGCCAATTAATTCCTGTGTTTTGTCTTCTTTTTCCTCCCTTATAAAATAAACAGATTCCGCATTTCCTTCCACATACACCCTTGTCAGGTCTTTTCCTTTTTCTACATAACCAATCATTCGACGGCCTTTCACTTGGTCATACTGAGTTTTTTGTGTGGTGTCGGTCAAAGAAATAACAAACGCATTGCTTTCGAGAAAGGCTTTTTTCAGGCCTTCGGAACCCATCAGCAAATTAATGGTATCGGCCGAAAGCTGCGACTCACCTGTCCAAATCAGAGGGTTTACATACATATTCATCAGCGAATCCTGAACGCTATAATAGACCGAATCGGCCATTCCCTGTATATCCGTTCTGTAGAATTTCATGTGGTGATAAGCCTTTACCTCCTTAAAATTTTGGGTAGAATCGTGAGTGGCAAAAATGGTATCGGCGTGCATAAACAAAGTATCATTTTTATCAACAAGTAAGGCCGTGGCGCTGTCGGTCATAAGGGAATAATTCCGGCGATTGTTCGTGATTGACTTTTCGCCTTTCAGAATCACATTGTTGGCCGAATCCACCAAAACAACATTTCCAGAAGCATGGCCATATTTCAGCTTTTGGTCATAGTTGATATAATCTGCCGTCAAGGTTTGGCTTTTGTTTTTCAGGTACGAATTTTTTGTCGATTCCGAAATATCCAACTCTGTGTTGTACCAACCCCATTCTGTATAAATATAATTTTCTTTGTTGTAAATATGCGTCGGTCCAAAGAAATGAGCAATGTGGTCTTTGGTGCAATAGCGAAGTGTGTCGGAAAAGATTTTACTTTCCTTACTTTCAATCCTGACGCTGTCTTTGAAGTAAAATGTTTTCTCAAGGTTGTAATAATAGCCTTTTTTGCTAAAAAGCCTGCTGCCTTTGTCGGTGGTAACACCCCAATTGGGATAGGTACTCAACGATAAATTTCGGTCATATTGCAGGTGGTCGGTTTTCAATACTGTGGAATCGTCAACCAAAGTTACTTTGCCCGTAATTTGGGCTATTTTTGTGGTGGCATCATAATGCAGTACATCACCATAGATAAACAAAGTATCGTTGGCGTTGATTTTAATATTCTGAAAAGCATCGAAATTATTCACCACTGTGTTGAAATGCGCTGAATCGGCATAAAGCAACATGCCTTCATGCTTAAAAACCACATTGCCTACCAAAATAAAAATATCGGGCAACGATGGGTGTTTCAAACCCCAATCGGAACGGTATTCCACGGTTTTTTGCGCTTCTGCCTGAAAAACAGAAAGGCAAAGCAAAAGGCATCCTAAAAAAACTGATTTCAACCGGTACATTTCCTGTAAAATAATTTGTTTTGGGAAACAAAAAGGGAATTAAAAAGAGGATGCCGAATAAAACGGGCATCCTCTTTCGTGAATTTTTTTCGAATTATTTTTCAAGTTTGTCAAATCTGTCAAGAGGTTCTGCCAAAACGCCTGTAAACCTGAAAGATTGGTCAAAAGTCATACGGGTAATTTTTTTCTCTTTTTTACCTTTTACCTTTTGAGAAATCATCACATAATAGGACGATTTAGGTCTTGTGCCGGTTTGAGGGTCTTTGTATTTGGCATCATAATCGATACGGCAGATTTTTTCAATTTTGTATTTTTCGTCTTTGTATTTTGTGTCCAAATATTTTTTCACAGCAACCGGATAGCGTTCTTCTGCCAATTCAGTCATGGTAGAAATTACTTGGGCGTTCTCGGAAAGCGTCATTTGCGTAGTTATTTTTTGTTTGTTCAAATAACGGGCAATGTAATTAGAGCCTTCTTTTATCCATTCCGGCCCTTTTTCAATACGGGTTGCAGGAACTTTGCGGTCAAAAACCTTCAACACTTCTTCCGTGGGTTTGTCGGGATTGTTTTCTTCGGCTTCAATTTCCAAATCTTTTTTGCTCTTTTTTGAACCTTTTTCACCCTCGCCGGCAACACCTGTAGGAGCAACGGGAGTAGTTCTTGAATTATCATAATCTTCGGGATTATTCAAAGCAAGGTACTCTTTTTTAACAAGCTCCGGATCCGGCGCATTGCTTTTCAAAAGTTTTCCGCGTGTGTCGAAAACCATTTCATATTCCGAAGAACCAATACCTTTTTTGGTAACAATCATGCGGTAGTAATTATCTCCGCTTTTTTCTTCAATATAATCTATTTTTTTAGAACGGTAGCCCGGATAATTGTTGTAAAAATAATTCATCATCAGGGTTGGCGATTCTTTTTCTGAAACAGGAAAAGCGCTGTATTGCCAGTCGCCTTTGTCCGTAAAATAAGACTTTCCGGCTTGTCCGTCCACAACCAAATCGGCTATGTATTGGTTAGCTTCCTGATACCAGCCTTTTACTTTATAATTGAAGTAGGTGTTTTCCAAAGCAAGCAAAACATCTTTGGGAACTTCGGATTCTTTTACTTTGTGTTGTGCAAAAGTTGCAAAACTTGAAAAAATGCACAGAATCAAAAATAAACGCTTCATAGTTATTAGTTTTTAAATACAATATCTTTTCTGTCGGGGCTTATGGAAACCGATTTCACGGGAACGGAAAGGTGTTTTTCCAAAGTGTCCATAAAAGCCTTTACTTTTTCGGGCAAAGCCTCATAAGATTCAATGCCGGCCAAATCTGTTTTCCAACCTTGGAGTACTTCATAAACGGGTTTCAAGTCCGTTGTATTGTACGAATAAGGTATTTGGTCGGTTTGTTTTCCGTTGATGGAGTATTGCGTACAAAGATTTATTTGCTCCAAATCATTCAAAACATCTACTTTAGTAACAAACAAATCCGTAACTCCGTTCAACATAATGGCATATTTCAAAGCGGGAAGGTCAATCCAACCACAACGCCTTGGACGGCCTGTTGTAGAACCGAATTCATTTCCGGCTTTGCGCAAAGCGTCGCCTGTTTCATCGAACAATTCTGTGGGGAAAGGGCCGCTTCCTACACGTGTGCAGTAAGCCTTGGTAATGCCTATCACCTTACCTATTTTCGAAGGCGCCACACCCAAACCGGAACAAACGCCTGCCGTAATGGTATTCGACGATGTTACAAAAGGATAGGAACCAAAATCTATATCCAACATAGTGCCTTGTGCACCTTCTGCCAAAATGGTTTTTCCTTCTGCCAAACAATCGTTGATAAAATATTCGCTATCAATAATATTGAATTTTTTAAGGGTTTCCAAAGAGGCAAACCAATTTTTTTCGTAGTCGGCAAAAGTAATATCTGCCATCGGGAAATCTTCAATTGAAGAACCCAATGACTGAACTGTTTGCAAATGGCTTTTTTTCAAAGCTTCGTATTTTTCTTTGAAATTGTCTTCCAAAATATCGCCAACCCTTAATCCTACACGGGCAACTTTGTCTGTGTAAGCAGGCCCAATGCCTTTCAGCGTGGAACCGATTTTCTGATTTTGCTTGGCTTTTTCGTTGGCAGCATCCAGCAAGCGGTGGCTTGGCAAAATGAAATGCGCCTTTTGCGATACAAATAAATTCAAAGTGGCATCGACATCACGTTCGGAAAGGGCTTTTATTTCTTTTTCAAAAATAAGCGGATCTATCAAAACACCGTTGCCAATCAGGTTCTTCTTTTCCTTGTGGAAAATTCCCGAAGGAATGATATGCAGCACATGTTTGGTTCCGTTGAAAATCAAAGTGTGTCCTGCATTCGGCCCGCCTTGAAAACGGGCGATAACATCGTAGTGAGGGGTTAAAACATCTACCACTTTCCCTTTCCCTTCGTCGCCCCATTGCAAGCCTAACAAAACGTCAACTTTATTCATTACACTGTTTTTCATTTAAGTACATTACATTCCCTGTCAGGTGCTTACCCTCCGGGGTTCTTGAATTTTAATATCCAAAACTTTTGCGAATTTAATAAAAAACTCCCACATTTCCAGCTTTATTGTGAAATTTTACGCAAAAACTTGTTTTGAAATGATGTTTAAAAGTAATTGTGTTTCAAAAAATATTGTATTAGGCCTGATGCAGAATGCTTCATTTATCCATTATTATGAGATCTCTGGAAGGGCAGACCCTATCCATACTCCTAATTATCAATATTTATACAAAATATTCGAAATGCTTTTGTATCAAATTCGAATAATTTAAACAAATTATTGCCGGACATTTATCTACTTACAAATAGAATAAGGTACATGGTACATGGTAAAAGGTAAAACCTTTTACCATGTACCTTATATCTTTGGCTATTTTAACCACTTTGATGATGGCATTCCCTAATTTTGTCAAATAGGTTTTACTTGGCAAGTGGCTAACATTGATTTCCGTTTTTTCGCCGGTGATTGTAAAAATTCTTTCGAATTTTCCATTAGGACACCTGCTTTATATTCACCGAATAAGCCTTTGATTTATCCACAGAATTTGTAAATTTCCACAGAGTTTTACCACATAGGTATATAGAAAACTATGTACCTATGTGGTAATGGATCTTCGGTTATCCCATTATTCATCACTTATCGTTTGATGACCTTTCTTATCACATCGCCCACTTTCACAAAGTAGGTTCCACTGGGCAGATAGCTAATGTTGATTCCGTTTTTTCGTCGGTAATGGCAAAGGTACCTACCAGCTTCCCGTTAAGATCATACAATAGGATGCTGTCATTGCGAACCGCAGGTGAAGCGATCCGATTTATTGCCGTTGCTTTTAAGCAACGGATTGGTAAGAGTAAAACATAATGGCTTTAGCCTAACAACTTGAATTTGGCTAAAGCCCCCTGTTTCCTGAATATCTTATTCCGTCAGCTAAAGCATGACGGCAATGAAAACCCATAAAAAGAAGACCCGTTAGGTTTTGGAAACCTAACGGGTCTTCTTTTTATGATGAATGACGAATGGACACGCAGCGCCAAACCGTTCATCATTCATACATCATAGTTTATCGTTAGAAACGTTCATCGTTTTGTTATCTTTCTTACTGCATCCCCCACTTTCACCAAATAGGTTCCACTGGGCAGATAGCTAATGTTGATTTCCGTTTTTTCGTCGGTAATGGCAAAGGTACCTACCAGCTTCCCGTTAAGGTCGAAGATTTCTATAGATTGCTTCGTTCCTCGCAATGACGTGGCTGTTTGGCTGTTCCACTTTCCACTTTCAATTGTCAGCTGTCCATTAATTACCGGGTTCGGATACACGACAAACTTTGCTTCTTCTGCTTGGGC
>JAVBMO010000106.1:0-5797 GCA_031552355.1 Bacteroidales bacterium
GACTAACTTTTTTACTAATCTTTTGGCAGGATTGGCTGCCTATAGTTTCTTCCCTAAAAAACCTGCCATCAAAGTCGATTTTGATCCTATATCCAATCAACTTGCTCTTTATTAATGCTTTTTATATCGAACTCAGGTTAATATGCTGACAGGTGGTAAGATAGTACGGCCGGGAAAATGTTTTCGAAGGAAATTGCCGCAAAAATAAATTTGAAGAACGAAAGAAATGAGAGTACGTGCAAATATTAATGCAAACGTAATTTTTGCAAACTTACATTTACAGCAAAAAGAGGATTATAAAAGTTTAATTGGATGAAGAATTTGTCGAAGAATTTATTCGGCATTCATTTCCAATCCTATCTTCAGCCAATTGAAATAACGTTGTTTCAATTCCTGTGGCGCTAAGATTTTAATATCGCCCGTGTGTTTTAGCAGTTCTATAAAAAAATCGTGGGTAGTGAAAATATTTAATTTGATTCGCAATTCAATCTCATTGTCAATCAAAATTTCCTGAGAATGATGAAACGGATAGGATTTGATATAGTTTGCTTTGCCTCGTGTGAAAGAAAGAACGACTTCCTGTGGCAAAGAATTTCCTTCGGGCAGCATGATGCCGAAGCAGGGCTCAAACTGACTGAATACAGGCTGTTCCAGTTTGTATTTGAATTTTGTTGTGGTGGCTTCTAATTGGCTGATTCTTTCAAGACCAAAAGTCCGCAAAGCCTTTTGTTTGGTGCAATAAGCCAGCAGATACCAACGCCCGATGCTTTCTTTTAGCCCCAATGGATAAACTTTGCGCAGTTCAGCTTGGGATTTGTTGAATTTTTGATGATAAAATTCCACAACCAATTTGTTTCGAATGGCTTGCAATAGCGGATGAATATGCTGAATGCCTTTGGTGTGGCGAGTTTCAAGCTGAATAAAACGGCTTAAATCGGTGGACGTGTTCAAAGCCATAAACAATTCCAATGATTCCATGGCGTATTGTGAAATGGAATCTGTTTCAACTTCTTCATTGATAGAATAGGTATTTCCATTCTTGCGATCGCAAAGGATTTCAATGCCATAAACAGACGAGATGTATTGAATATCACGCAAAAATGTCCTTTTGCTTAAATCCAAAAGATAATCGTCATTGCTCTGCAAATAACTTTTGATTTCCTGAAAAGTGGCTTTCCCCCTGTTTCTAAGAAAGTTGATAATGGCAAGATGCCGTTGAGAAATATCAATTTGTGCCATAAATTTACTATAGAAAGTTTAAAAATTTCACTCAAAATAATTTATTATTCGCGGGAAGTCGAATATTTTTTGAGTTACAGCGAATAATAATTTTTAAAAATCAACCTTAGCAAAACAAATCATCTGCTTTTATCTCTGATTGTATCATGCCTGAATAGCTGTTGAACTTTACGCCATAAGTAGTAATCATTGTCAAATGGACGGCTTTTCTAGTTTGGGTTTCTTGGCAAAATACATTCTTTTTGTTGCGGATATTTTCACCCATTTTTTTGTCAATGGTAAATTCGCCGTTAGTGTATTTTATTTCACAAAGATTGATAACCTTGTCGTTTCTATCAATAAGCAAATCAATTTGAGCGCCGGCACCGGATTTTTGGCTTCGCCATGATGATGTTTGGGTTAATACGCCGGAAATACCAAGCACCGTTTTAATTTGAGCAATATGCCACAGGCAAACCTGTTCAAAGGCGTAGCCTGTCCATGCGCGATGCTTGGCGCTATCAATGGTATTTGTCCAAAAATGCTCATCATTGTATTTATTATGGCGAACAAAGTTGAGGTAAAAAAGTGAATAGGCATCAATTAATTGGTACAACACATTTTTTTGCGCTTTGCCAAAAGCATGGTAGCTTTGAATAAATCCGCATTGTTCCAATTCTTCAAGCGTTTTGGAAAGTCCTCCGCCATCGCTTAGTTTGGTGGCTTTGATAATTTCGTCTCGACTAAGCCCTTTATTCTTAGAGCCTAAGGCAGTAATAATTTTAATATGATTTTCGGAATGTTTAAAAAGGGAGGCATAGAGATTTGAAAATTCAACCTTCAGTATTGCATCTTTAGCAAAACACAATGCATCAATATTTTGAGCTAAACTTAGCTTTTTTTGAATCAAACTCAAATAATAGGGAATTCCCCCTAAAATCATATAGCTTTCAATGATTTGATAGCGGCTCAAAACGATATTATTTCCCGAAAAGAATTCTTCACATTCTTTTAATGTAAAAGGTTTTACGTGTATTTTTCGTGTAATTCGGTTATGCAAGCCGCCACGATTTTTAATCAATTTGTTAATCATCCAAGAGGTGGCCGATCCGCATACAATCAGCAGAATATCAGGCCGTGCAGAAGCCCATCCATTCCAAAAATGTTCCAGGGCAGCAATAAATCCGGATTTGTGGGTATCCATCCACGGCAATTCATCCAAAAAAACGACTTTTTTCCCTTTCTTTTTGGAATGTTCTAATAAATGGATTAATTGATCAAAAGCATCAAACCAATTGTTTGTCAGTGTGTAAGGCGTTTTTCCCTGTTTTTGAATAATGGCATGAAAATTTTTCAATTGCATTTCCGTATTACTGTTGGCTAAACCTGTAAGATAGAAAGCGAAGTTGTTATTAAAAAATTCCCTTATCAGAAAAGTCTTTCCTACACGCCGCCTTCCATAAACTGCCAAAAATTCCGGCTTGTCCGATGCGAAATATTCATTTAGCGCAGATTGCTCATTGTGTCGTCCTGCTATTTTCATATTTAATTTTAATGAATTTTTATTCCTCGCTGCAAATATACAAAATAATATTGTTTCAGCGAATAATAAAATAAAATATTCGCGGAAAGTCTAATATTTTTCGAGTTACAGCGAGTAATATTTGTAGTTTTGTATCGGATAATTGGTCTAATTATTTGGTATTTATGTGATTGAAAATAATTTCTACATATTAAATATGATTAGGAACTATTTGAATTTTGAGAGCTAAATGCATTTATATTGCCGTTGCTTTTAAGCAACGGGATAAAGATGCTTCCAAAATAAAGGCTTTAGCCAAATTGTTTAGTTTACATAATTTGGGATAAAGCCCCAAAATTTTGTTTGAAATTCAAAATCTGTCAGCTAAAGCATGGCGGCAATGAAATTTAAACAATTTTATTTATATTGTTGTATTTGAGTTGTTTGCAGTTTGAAATATGCGACAATATTTTTTATTTTCAAGAATCTTTATTGAGATATTTTATTATGCGTCAAGTTTTGACGTATATGCGTTTTACTTTTGCAAAAAATGGAGTAACTGTTTGAATTTTGACCAACATGGTATTTTATACAGGATTTACATGTTTTTGTATTTTGCCTTTGGCTAAATACATCCTGTGTTCATCTTGTCAAAAAAGAAAAATTATTTGTCCAGATTATATTTTTCAATTTTAAACAGTTTCTGAATCTTATGTTACACATTTTCATAGCACGTGCTTGAAAAAGGTATCAACCAAAGTCTCTTTTGGGGATTTATAGTTCTTTGAAATAAAGCCCATGATCTGAGAAATTAAAATTGTGTTCTAAAAATTTATTTTGCTTGCCTATTTTGTAAATTGTTGTAATTTTGCAGCAAACAAAAACCAAAATATGAGAAAATAGAGAATTAAGACATATATTTTTTAGATAAAGCTTTTGCTTTGTTACTGGTAATCTGTAAAATCGCCAATTTTAGCAACTACCTCGTAATAAGTAAAAGCTCATGCTGTTCTTAGGCATGGGCTTTCTTATTGTAGTTGCGGGTGTTTGGCGATACCTACAGATTAAATAAGATTAGTTCATGCCATTTTTATGTCCAAAAAAATACAAAAGGGAAGCCGAAAACTTTTCGAGAAACGAACATCGCTTATTGATGTTCAATTAGATGAAAAATATACAAAATGAACACAGAATATATAAAATTAAGAAAAAAGAAAAAAGAATTTTATGATATTCTTTTTGCTGAAAAATGTGACTTAAATCTTTTAATAAAAAACATAAAGAAAACAGTTGGATTTCTTCATTATGAATTTGGTTTTTCTTATCATCATCATGCTGATGAAAAAATTTTCAAAAATGATTATTATATTTATGAAAATTATACAAAGCCTATTAAACAGATTCCATCACAATTTAATATTACATACGAAGAAGCTATAAAACGTGTTAATGCACTAAATCATTTAAAAATAAAAAATCTGAAAATAGAAGCATATTTTGAATATGATAATGAGTATGATGTTCATTATGATATAAATATTTTTATATATAACAAATTATGTCCATCATTTATAAGAAAAAAAATATTATATATTCAAGATGAAATCGCTTTCAGAAACCTTAAAAGAAGCCTTGGATGATGTATGATGTAATAATTATTTCAATATAAGTGTATTGCTGAGAATTTTAGTTGTATTTGCAATTATAATTAAAATCGTCCTGAAAATCAAAATAATGAAACCGGAAAATTTTAACAGATATTTAAAATCTTCAATGAATCCTGATTTTTATTTGCCGGCTTAATAGTACAAAAGTTTTTCAAAACAAAATTTATACAAAGAAACAAGGGAAGCCGAAAACTTTTCAGAGTAGGCAAATTAAATACGTTAATTATTATGACAAAATTTTATTGTGCAAATTGCGGAAAGCATGAATCAACGGCAAAGACATTACTGTCTTATAAATGTGAAAGACATCCTGATGGAGCTTGCAAAGGGTATCATGTTCTGTATGAAGGTGGGGAGAAAAGTAAATATACCTGCAAATATTGTGGCAAAACAGCCTCTTCAATTCGTCAATTGACAGGAATTCCTTGCCAACGGCATCCCAAAGGCCCTTCAAAAGGATATTGTGTTCCGGCTTTGTAAGTACGAAGTTGTCGATAAAGTGAAATTATTGAAAAATTTGAAGGTATTTTAATCGCAACAACCAATTTGGAAATGAATTTGGATAAAGCCTTTGAACGTCGTTTCTTATTTAAAGTAAAATTCGATAAGCCTTCTATTGAAAACAAGCAAAAGATATGGAAAAGTAAAATTGAACATTTGAGAGATGAAGAAGCTTTTTCCCTTGCTCAACAATACAATTTTTCAGGAGGCGAAATCGACAACATTGTTAGAAAAATAACAATGGATGAAGTGCTTAACGAAACAAGAATTTCCTTTGAGGATATTGTGGATTTGTGTAAAGGCGAACGGTTTGAAAAACAAACAAGTAAAAAAATAGGATTTCTTCAACAAGCAGGATAGTTTTATAGGAAATTTAATTAACTTTGTACAAACTATTTAAAACAAATTATTTATGAATACAAAATTTCACCAAAAAGTAGAACAAGCCTTTAATGAATGGACTAAAACCGGGAAATGTTCTGAGGCCGAAAATTTGAATAAAGCAGTTCAAGATGAATATTTCGACACTTCCAATCCCCATTTTTTTACCGGCAATTTGGATGCAGAAGTGGTTCTTGTTCAACTAAATCCGAAACGAGATAAATATGATAGATATGGGAATAGGCTATGGGGGAAGAAAATTGAGGAAATGAAATCTTTCTATTCCAACTTTGAGGAATATTGGGATTTCTATTCGCATTTTGGTAAAAATATTTATGGGAAAGACTCAAAACGAGAAGATAAGTCCAAATTCGATCACAAACAAGTTCGTTTCTTAACACCATTCAATATCCTTCCATTCAAAGAAGATGATATATATCACAATTTAGAAACGGTTATTGATCAAAAACTTCAATTAGAATTAGTGCCTTATGGCTCACCGAATTTT
>JAVBMO010000010.1:0-7623 GCA_031552355.1 Bacteroidales bacterium
TTATGGTTTGAATAATATCAAAGACGGCAATAAAATTGAAGGCGACTACTTGATTGGCCCCGAAAATAACGCCAAAACCATCCATCCGTCAAACTATGTGGGCGACAAGCTGCAATACAACGGCTATGTCAATTCCCACGCCGTGGACAACGTGAAGCTGTTTGGAATAGGGGGGAAGATTGGAATAAGGGTCAAACTAGGTAAATTGGAAGACCTCAAACGGGCAACGGACGAAGAACCTGTTATTCCGCAAAAATCGAGGGTCGATACCGTTTATGTCATCAACATGACAAAATGTTGCGACACTTGTCCGAAACAACCGTCCTCACCGTCCGAAACACTAAAAGCCAAACCACAGGAAGACGATTTGAGGATTCTGTTCGAACCCATCTTCTTCGACTTGGATAAAGATGTTTTGACCAAAGCCTCTATTACTATTTTGGATAAGAAAATTGCCATTTTGGAAAAATATCCAAACATACAACTGTTAATCACCGGCAACACCTGCGACTTGGGAAGCAGCGCCCACAATATTGATTTGGGAAAACGCCGTGCCACAGCTGCAAAGAAATATCTGGAAAGCCACGGCATCAGTAAAACGCGATTGAGTACGGTAAGCCAATCATTCAGCCATCCGCTCAAGCCCAACATCAACGAAGAAAACCGCGAACTAAACCGTCGCTGTGATTTCTATCCGGTGGGGTATTGATAAGGAATCATAAATAAGAAAAAGGAGGCAGTTGATACACTTGTTAACTGCCTCCTTTTTGTTTTCTGTTAATTGAAAAAGATTTTGCTGATAAAGTTTCCGCCCAGTTCTTCGTTCAGGCGTTCTAAAATGGTACTTTGCTTATAACTTAATTCTTGTCGTAACGAAGGTGAACGCTATTCCTTTTTATATACTTTTCGTTTTATCCCTTATGATAAAGAATATAAATAACCCATAAACTTTGTCGAAACAAAAATTCAAATAAGATCAGGATACTTTGCTTTTTCTATTGACAACAAAGTATTTTACCACCCTACCTCGTCGTTATATATCTCTATTTTCAATTAAATTTGGTAATTTTGTTATCTTAATTTATTATTACAGAAACGAAAATGCAGTTTTTAAATCCTTGGTTTTTAATTGGACTCATTGCTGTTGCAATACCTATCGCCATTCACCTTTTTACATTCCGGCGCTATAAGAAAGAATATTTCAGCAGCATTGATTTGTTGAAAGAACTGAAATCGGAAACCAAAAAGCAATCGCAACTTAAACATTTATTAATTCTTGCCTGTAGAATCCTTTGCATCATTGCTTTGGTGTTTACATTTGCTCAGCCTTTTATTCCCTATGACAAACAATCTACAGAAAAAGGTTCTTCGGTTATCAGCATTTATGTAGATAATTCCTTTAGCATGCAAAGCAGCGGCACAAACGGAAATCTATTGAACCAAGCCAAAGACAAAGTGCGGGAAATTCTCGACGCCTACGAACTCGGCGATTTGTTTCAACTGATAACAAACGATTTGCAGGCGCAGCATGAGCGATTCTTGAGCAAGGAAGACCTTTTGAAAGAATTGGACAATCTGCAATTTTCTTCCAACACACAAATGCTTTCGAATATTGTAAAACGCCAAAAAAGCTTGCTGGACAAATATGTAAATGCAAACAAATACTATTACCTGATTTCCGATTTTCAAAAAAGTACTTCCGATTTAAGCCTAATAGAAAAAGATTCTACGGCTGCATTTTACCTCATCCCCCTGAAATCCGAAGAAATTGCCAACCTATACATCGATTCCATTTGGTTTGAAACACCCGTTTTCAGAAAAAATTCGCAGTTGAAAACCCTTGTCAAAATTGTGAACGAAGGCGAAAAAGGCCTCGAAAAAATCCCCGTAAAACTTTTTATCAACGGGAAAGAACGGGCTTTTGCCGGTTTGGATATTGAAGCCGGAGAACAAAAAACCGTTGAATTGCCTTTCACGGTTGAAACAACCGGCATTTTGGAAGCTTCGGTAAAAATCAACGACCACCCGATTACATTCGACGATGAAATGTTCTTTTCTTTGAATATTCAAAAAGAAATTTCGGTTCTTAATGTTTCTCCCGAACGAAATAAATACTTGGATTTCCTGTTCCAAAAAGATTCCGGAATCTTCTATAAAACCCTTGCCGAAAAAGAAATTCCTTTCGGCCAATTGAACAAATACAATTTCATTATCCTCAATGGTTTGAAAAATTTCTCGTCGGGTTTGGCGCAGGAAATAGGAACTTTTGTCGAAAATGGCGGTTCTGTGCTTATTCTTCCCCCACAAGAAATTCTTCCGCAAAGCAACTACACCAGTTCCCTGCAAATATTGAATACCCCTTGGTTCGGTTCCCTGGATACGGCAAAACTCCGCATTTCGGATTTGAATATCCAAGCGGAACTTTACCGCAATGTTTTCAGTTCAAAGCCTAAAGATCTCGCTTATCCGTCGGTTTACAAGCATTTTGAAATCCTGTCGGGCGCTTCCACTAACAAAGAAAGCCTGCTGAAAATGGAAAACGGAAAAGATTTTATTACGCAAAGCAAAAAGGGGAAAGGAAAAATCTACCTGATGGCTTCGCCTTTGGACGAAAACGGTTCGGACTTTGTCAAACATTCGCTGTTTGTGCCTTCGGTGTTCAATATGGCTTTGCTGAGCACACAGCAACGCCCCGTTTATTACATTATTGGGCAAAATCGCCCGATAGAAATCCCCAACGCTATTGGCCGCGAAACCGAAGTGTTGAAAATAAAAGAAGAAAGCACTTCCTTTGAATTTATTCCCGAAATGGGCAAAATGCAAGGGCAAAACGTCATTTTTGCCAACGGGCAAATTCAAAAGGCCGGCATTTATCATCTCTACGACGACAAAGTGTTGTTAGACGCCCTTGCCTTTAACTATAACCGGAAAGAGTCCAATATGGAAACCCTTACCTTAAGCCAAATACAAAAAGACTTGGACGATTTGGGGCTTCAAAATGTATTGTTGATAAAGGACACTCAAAATCCCATTACATCGGTCATTAAAATGCAAAAAGACGGCGCCCATTTGTGGAAACTATTTGCTGTGATTTGCCTGTTCTCGCTTTTGGCGGAAATGGCATTGTTGCGTTTTTTCAAAAATAAAACTTCTAAATCATGATTACTTTTTCGGAATCTTTGTTCGCAACTTTGCGCGAACTGAATGAGAACAACCATAAGGAGTGGTTCGATAAAAACAAAGCCAGGATAGACGCGGAACGCAAAAACTTCGAACTTTTTTTAGACGAAATCATTAGCCAATTGCGCGAAATGGATAAAACCATCGGTTTTCAAAGTGCAAAATCCTGCATGTACCGAATGTACCGCGACACCCGTTTTTCGAAAGACAAAACGCCGTACAAGACTCACATTGCGGGCTTTATTGCTTGCGGCGGAAACAAAAACCACGGCATGCCGGGCTATTATATCCATTTGGAAGATACAGGTTCTTGCGCCGGTGCCGGAGTTTATATGCCCGAACCCGACAATTTAAAGAAAATCCGTTCGGAGATCTACTACAACATACAAGAATTCAAGGAAATTATTTCCGGGAAAGAATACCGGAAACTTTTCGACGGATTTTGGAATGCCGACAAGCTGAAAAAAGCCCCGCAAGGGTTTTCGCAGGATTTCCCTGACATAGAACTTCTAAAACATAAGAATTTCGCCACCGTTCACAATTTTTCAAACAAAGAGGTTTTGGATAAATCGTTTTTGGAAAATGTGCTGCATGTATTGCACACCAGCGTTCCGTTGAATCAATTTTTTTACAGAGCAATCACAGAATAATAAATAAAAAACAAAACAAAATGAAGAAAAATTTATCTTTTTTACTGGCGTTGATAACCATTCCCTTTATCATGCACGCCCAAGAAACCAATTTGAATACTGACGCGGTAAAAGCCGCAACCAAAACGGTAGATGCGGCAGTGGATACCACCCATAAAAGCCCCTGGATTATTAAAAACAAATTTGTGCTGACAGCAGAAGAAGCCTACTACAAAAACTGGACAAAAGACGGTTTTAACAGCCTTGCTTTCACAGCAATTTTCTTGGGAAAATATAATTACATCACAGATGAAAATAAGTGGGAGAATCTGGTGGATTTGGCTTATGGTTTAATTGCACAGGATTTGGATGGCGATGGTGCAATAGACAAAACACAACACCCACGCAAAACCGACGACAAATGGCATTTAATGTCGTCGTACAGCAGAAAAGCTTTCAGAAGTTGGAACTACAATGCCACAGTGGACTTTCTTTCGCAGTTTTCAGAAACCTACAAAGAGGATTCCATTTTGATGGCCAATGCATTTGCGCCGGCCTACATTTTGACAGCCTTAGGTGCCACCTACCAAAAATACGGGCTTACGGCTTTACTTTCACCCATTACGGGAAAAACCACTTTGGTAACCGATAACCGTTTGTCGCAAGCTGGCGCCTTTGGCGTTGTGCCCGGCGACAAAGCCTTGTTTGAATTGGGTGCTTATGTAAAAGTGGCCTATTCCAAAGAAGTTTTCACAAATATTACGTTGGACACCAAATTGGAACTTTTCTACGATTACCGCACAACCTTATTCAAAGATACCTATGTAAACTGGGAACTTTTAATGAATATGAAAGTGAATAAGTTTTTGTCGGCTTTCTTTGCCATGCAAACCATCTACGACCGGAAAGTTATCGACAACCTGCAATTTAAACAAAAGTTAGGCTTGATGATTTCTCTGGATTTCTAATAATTTTCTTTTAATACACGAAGTCCTGTAACATAGCGATTTTTATAGTAGTCAGAGATATTTAGCTGATCTATGGTGATACCTTTATTGCAAGAAGCGTGTATGAATTTTAAATTACCGTTGCCTTCGTTGGAAATAACAATTCCTACATGCCCAACCCGTTGCGATTTAATACTTCTCCCTTTGAAGAAAATAAGGTCGCCGGCTTTCAAGTTGTCTTTGTCCACCCTTTCACCTTCAGTAACTTGATCAACACAA
This sequence comes from Bacteroidales bacterium, assembly GCA_031552355.1. GTDB lineage: Bacteria > Bacteroidota > Bacteroidia > Bacteroidales > P3 > JAVBMO01. Next base: position 5,036 of record JAVBMO010000010.1, read on the forward strand.
CTGGCACCTAAGGAATAGCCAAAATGTTTATAGATATAACCTGTAAAACCGGAACAATCAAAGGCGTTAGGTCCTTTACCACCTCTTCTGTAGGTTAATCCTAAGTATTGCTTGGCCATGTCGATAATGCTATCTGAAGTGGAATTTGTAGTAGTTTCAGAAAAAGCTACATTATCAGACGTTTTAGGAGTAGCAATATGAAGTTGCAGTGAATTTTCAACCTCTTTAACTGATTGTTGTATATTTTCTGCGCCCTCTTTCTTCCTTGAGACATTTCCTTCTTCCGTAATAATTAAATTTGTGTTGGGAAAATCTAATTCCGTAAGACGTTTAATTTCTTTGACTACCAAATTCTTTTCATCTAATACTGGTCCTGTTTTGTCTAATTGCAGGGCTGAAATAATTTGTCCTGATATAAATTTCCCCTCTGCTGTAGTCGTGATTTTAACAATTGGCGCATAACCACTGATTCCACTAATACTGAAACTACCAGAAGTACAGAAATTCCCTAAACTATAAGCAATAAAACGATCTTTATAAAGTTCTACAGCACGCACCACATGAGGGCCATGTCCAAAAACAATATCCGCCCCCGCATCTATAACTGCATGAGCAAATTCATATACATTTCCTCTATTTTCCCCATAAAAGTTTTCTATTTTTTTGGTAACTCTACTATAACTTTTTCCTTCAGCACCACCATGAAAAGATACAATTACAACATCGCAAACAGAATTTAAAGCCGACACAAGTTTCTTGGCATATTGAATTTCAGTAATTTTCACAGTACCAGAATTGGGCGCAAATCCGCAAAATCCATATTTTATCCCATTAATTTCAAATTGAGTAGTTTCGCAAATATCTTTCAACCCAGCAAAATTTAAATCAGCATCCCTAAGAACTTTTACTGTATTCATTCGCCCTTCTTGCCCAAAATCGCCCATGTGATTATTGGCAATATTCATTACATCAAATCCGGCATCCAACAAATGATTTACATATTTGTCCGGCATACGAAAAAAATAACATCCACTCTTACAGGCTTTAGGGGCTCCTCCTTCATTCAAAAAGCAACCCTCAAGATTCCCAAAGGTTACATCTGCATCTTGTAAAATGGTTTTCACATTTTGGAAAAGATCTTTGCCCTCATTGGGTGGTAAATCGTTATCCGAAGGATAATTAGAGCCCAGCATAATATCGCCGGTTCCAATAATTGACACTGTTTTAGGTTTTTCTTTATTTTGAGCCTGTAAAGACAAAGGAAAGAAAAACAAGCTTATTAAAAATACGTATATTACAGTTGTTTTTGAAAACATCATATTTTTGTGATTATGTAAAATTCTTGAAATGTAGATAAAAAGGTAAGGCATTGTATTTTGTGAAAATATACACCTCTTTTATTTAGACAAAAAATCCAGCAATGAAAATCAAAGATAGCAAAAATATTTTAAAAAACCGTTCCTAAACGAAAAGTATTTTTCGCTGTTTCAGTGGTTTGCCTTGCCACTTCTTCAATCGGAATGTTTTTTAGTTGTGCTATTTTTTCTGCAATAAAAGGCAAAAAAGCAGGTTCATTTCGTTTACCACGAAAAGGAACCGGCGCCAAAAAAGGGCAATCGGTTTCCAGAACCAAATCCGAAAGTTCTACATTTTGGATAATTTCGGGCAAATTGCTTTTGGAAAAAGTGGCAACACCACCGATTCCTAATTTAAAACCCAACCCAGTTACTTTTTTTGCATCATCAGTATTTCCGCTGAAACAGTGGAAAACTCCTGTCAGTTCTTTCGACCAGTTTTCTTCCAAAAGTCTCAGGGTAACTGGCATGGAGTCGCGCATATGAATTACCAAAGGCAGTTTATATTGTTTTGCCAAATTTATTTGACGAATAAAAACAATCTCCTGTTCTTTTTGAAAAGTTTTATCCCAATACAAATCAATACCTACTTCGCCAATGGCAATTATTTCAGGGTGAATTGACAAAAGATTTTCAACATGCTGCAATTCCTGTAAATAATTTTTTTTCACAGACGTTGGGTGTAAACCCATCATAGGGAAGCAGAATCCGGGATTTGCGTTGCAAAGTTCAAATAAATCTTGTGTTGAAGTAGAGTCTATATGTGGCAATAAACAGGCTTTTACTCCGGCTTGTTTTGCATTTGCAACAACAGAATCAATATCTTCTTTAAAGTTTTCGAGATACAAATGTGCGTGGGTATCAATCAGGTAATTCATTGTTGTTCGGATTAAAATAAAAAAACCTCCCTCAAAATGAGGAAGGTTCCAGTTTCTCTTGTGCTCAACAATTTATGCTAAAGTAGCCACTTTTTTCATTACTTCCGATTTCAAGTTAGAAGCTTTGTTTTTGTGGATAACAGAACGTTTTGCCAATTTATCAATCAAAGAAACCACTTGAGGCATTCTTTCTTGAGCTTCTGCTTTGGTATGCAAAGCTCTGAATCCTTTCAATGCATTTCTCATGGTTTTAGCATAGTATCTGTTTGCTAACCTTTTTTTATCGTTTGCACGAATTCTTTTTTTTGCCGATTTATGATTTGCCATAATACTAAAATAAATTTTTAGTACCCCG
>JAVBMO010000168.1:0-7215 GCA_031552355.1 Bacteroidales bacterium
AAATGTATTACAAACCTACAGGAAGTTTAGGCACTGGTTGTTATTATTTTGTGGAAGCCATCGATGCTTTTAATTCGAATATCCCTGCCGACAGTATCCGAACGATTAGTTTATCTGTCCGCAATGAAAATAACACCAATAAATACGCTTTGTTAGATTGGACGAAAGCTTGTTTTTGTCCGTATTATAATTACGAGATTTCTCGCAAAATTTCAAGCAATGGTGCTTGGGAGTCGGTAGCTACACTTCAAAACCAATTCTCTTATAAAGATACACTTCCACCTATTTGCAAGGACACGGTTTTCTATAAGGTGGAAGAAATTAATTCATCATGCATCAGTGTTTCCAATGTTGCCGGTGCTTTGTTTGAGGATAAAATAACTCCTTTGCCGCCTGTTTTCGATTCGGTAAGTGTCAATTCACAACAACAGATTCAGTTAGGATGGACACCGTCGCTTTCGCCTGATGTGGAAGGGTATTTAGTTTATAAATATCCATTCCTTAGCAGCGATTCGGATACGGTTTGGGGAAACATGACAACATTTTTTATTGATAATGTTGATGCAACACAGGTTTGGCTTTATGAAATGGCGGCGTTCGACCGTTGTAAAAACACCAGCATTTTGACAGAAAATCAAAAGCAAAACAATATGGTATTGACGCTTAATCGTGAAGAATGTTCACGTGATATACAATTGTCATGGAATGCCTATATTAATATGTTGCCGGGCTTGGCAGGCTATGAAATTTATATAAAAACGGCTTCGGATTTTCAATGGGTTGAAACTTTGCCAAATAGTCAATTGTCGTATGCTTACAAGGTACCTGAAAATATAGACGATATTTCGTTTTTAGTAAGAGCCGTTTCTACAAACGGAAAAACGTCCTCTTCGAATATTCAGAATATTGCTTTTGGTGCTGCCAATTTACCGTCGTATATCTATTTGAAAGCAGCTTCCGTAAATCCCGCCAATCAAGCTGAAATAGAATTTACGGCTGATATGCGCAAACCATTTTCCCAATTCGAAATTCTGCGTTCGGAAAACGGCAACACATTTGCACAGGTGGGAAATGTAAACACTGAAAGCGGAAAATCGGATTATTCCTTTTTAGACAGAAATGCTAAAGTAGAAAAGAATCCATATTTTTATCAAATTCGTGTAAATGACGCTTGTCGCGAACAAAGCAAAACTTCAAATGTGGCAAAAACCATCTGTTTGAAAGTAAGCAGTCCGACCGAAAAAGAAAATGATTTAGACTGGAATGTCTATGAAGGCTGGGGGAGTGTGGCTTCCTACAGTGTTTACAGGTTTTCCGAAAGCAGTCCTGACAAGGTTTTGGTAGCTGAACTTTCCGGTTCGGCAACATCTTATCAAGATTTTTTGCTCGACAACAGCGCTTTTGAAAAATACACCTATTTTGTAACTGCCGCCGAAGGTGATGGAAATCCTTATGGTATTCATGCCAAGGCAAATTCTTCGAGAGCTTGGAGCGTGGGCGAAGGACAAATTTATATCCCCAATGCCTTTACGCCTAACGGAAGCCGAAATAATATCTTTATTCCCGTCTGTAAATTTGTAGAACACGAGAATTATGTATTTACTATCTACAGCCGTTTTTCGGGTTTAAAAGTCTTTGAAACCACCAATATAGATGAAGGCTGGACAGGCCGGACTTCTGACGGCGCTCTATATCCGGTAGATGCTTACGTTTATAAGATATCCGGTGTTTATTCCACAGGACAAAAATTTACCAAAACCGGCATTGTGAATTTGTTGGAGTAGTAAAATGGATTTTCTATAGAGGTTTTGATGGCAACGTTTTACTATGCAAATTTCTTTTGATAACAACATATTTTTTTTGAATATCCGCTTTCATGCACAAGTATGAATTTAAAGATAAAATATAGATTGTGATAAGTTAAAATCTACTAATTATTAGTAGATTAAAAGTGTTTTTCGGGAATCATTAATTTAACTTTTATTATAAAACGAAAAGATGCTGTCATTTCTGAACAGCCTCTTTTCGTTTATCCTTAATTGATGTATTCTGCAAAAACTTTAGCAATACCTTCTTTTAGAGAAATTTTAGGTTTCCAACCTAAATTCAAAAGCCGGCTGATGTCCAATTGTTTTTTTGGCGTTCCATCAGGTTTTTCACTGTCCCAACGGATATTTCCATTGTATTGTACAATTTCTTTTACCAACAATGCCAAATCTCCAATCGATAAATCTGTTCCGCAACCAACATTCAAATGAGCGGGGAAATGGCTTGGAGCATCATAATTTTGCATCGAAAAAACACAGGCTGCTGCCATATCGTCCACATGCAAAAATTCTCGTAAAGGCTTTCCTGTGCCCCAAAGTACAATTTCAGAATCGAAGATTCCGTATTTGACTAATATTTTTTTACAGTCGGCTTCGTTGCTTTTGCCATCAATACCTTCAATGGGATTTTTATCCAAATCTTTTCTGATAGCGTCCCAATTATTGGAAAGCAAAGCATTTCCCAAATACATTTTCCGGATCAATGCCGGCAAAACATGAGAAGTTTCCAAATTGTAGTTGTCGTTTTTTCCATAAAGATTTGTTGGCATCACAGAAATAAAATTGCATCCGTATTGGCTTTTGTAGGCTTCACACATTTTAATGCCTGCAATTTTGGCAATGGCATAAGGTTCGTTGGTGGCTTCCAATTCGCCTGTAAGCAAATATTCCTCTTTGATGGGTTGTGGCGCCATTCGAGGATAAATGCAGGAAGAACCCAGAAATAAAAGTTTTTTCACTCCGGAAAGATAACTTTGATGAATGATATTGTTTTGAATCATCAAATTTTCATAAATGAATTGGGCTCTGTAAGTATTGTTTGCAACAATACCGCCTACTTTTGCCGCAGCCAAAAAAACATAGTCAGGTTTTTCTTGTGCAAAAAAATCGGCAACTTTCTGTTGGTTTATCAAATTAAGTTCTTTGGAACTTTTAAAAACAATATTGTTATAACCTTCTGATAAAAGTTGGCGATGTATGGCGGAACCTACCATTCCATTATGTCCTGCAATATAGATTTTTGCTGATTTTTCCATCCTTTATTTTATTCGAAATAATTCATTGTATAAAAGCCGCCACATTTCAAATATTTTTCTTTTTTCATAAGCTTTAAATCGCTTGTGGTCATATCTTCCAATAAGGCTTTTAAATCATATTCAGGTTCCCAGCCCAATTGCTTACGTGCTTTGTCAGGGTTACCAATTAACAAATCTACTTCGGTAGGGCGGAAATATTGAGGATCTACAGCAACAACCTGATCTTCTATGCGGTCTAAAATGTCGTTTAGATATTCTTTGCCAACTACTTTGATGAATTTTTCTTTGTCGATAGAAGCAATGTACCCGATTTCATCGATGCCATGTCCGCGGAAAGCGACAACAATTCCCATTTCAGCAAAAGCAAGGCGTACAAATTCCCTGACTTCAGTGGTTACTCCGGTGGCAATTACATAGTCTTCCGGTTTTTCCTGTTGCATCATTAAATACATGGCCTTTACATAATCTTTGGCATGTCCCCAGTCGCGTTTAGCGGAAAGGTTTCCAAGGAAAAGTTCTTTTTGTGAACCCAAAGCAATTTTGGCAACTGCGCGGGTGATTTTTCGGGTAACGAAAGTTTCGCCGCGTACAGGCGATTCGTGGTTGAATAAAATACCGTTGCAGGCGTACATATTGTAGGCTTCGCGATAGTTTACCACAATCCAGTAAGCGTATAATTTTGCTACAGCGTAGGGGCTACGAGGATAGAAAGGCGTTTTTTCACTTTGTGGAACTTCCTGTACCAAACCATAAAGTTCTGAGGTACTAGCTTGATAATAACGTGTTTTGTGTGTTAAGTTTAACAGACGGATGGCTTCCAATAATCTTAAAGCCCCAATTCCGTCAGCATTGGCGGTATATTCAGGTGATTCAAAACTGACTTTTACATGGCTTTGCGCCGCCAAATTATAAATTTCATCGGGTTGGGTTTCTTGTACAATGCGAATCAGATTGGTGGAATCGGTCATGTCGCCATAGTGCAATTTGAAGTGGTTGTCTCCATAATGTGCGTCTTGGTATAGATGGTCAATTCTGTCAGTGTTAAACAAAGAACTTCTTCGTTTGATACCGTGAACAATATAATCTTGTTTTAAGAGGTATTCGGCTAAATAGGCACCGTCTTGTCCTGTAATTCCGGTAATTAGAGCAACTTTTTTCATTAGAGTTATATTTTGTTATTTTTTAATTCTTTTTCCCAAAGCCAAGCGCTCAGGGTCATTTCGTCCAAAGTCTTTTGGGCTTGCCAACCGAGTTTTTCTTTTGCCAAATAGGCATCAGCCCATATTTGGGGTACATCGCCTTCTCTGCGGGGAGCAAATATATAATTCAACTTTTCTTGGCTGGTTTTTTCAAAACTTTTGATAACTTCCAACACAGAAAAGCCGTTTCCGGTACCGATATTGAAAACTTCCAACGCTTTTTCGTTTTTCTTTTTCAGCAGATATTCAATGGCTTTTACATGGGCAATGGCCAAATCTACCACATGAATATAATCGCGAATGCAAGTGCCGTCAGGAGTGTTGTAATCGTTTCCAAAAACAGACAATTTTTCCCGTATGCCAATGGCAGTTTGAGTAATAAAAGGCATTAGATTGTTGGGAACACCATTGGGTAATTCTCCCAAAAGATGGCTGTCGTGAGCGCCGATAGGATTGAAGTAACGCAAAAGAATGGCCTGCAAATTAGATGCATGGCATTGGTCGATTAAAATTTCTTCCGCCATTTGCTTGGTCTTTCCATAAGGCGATGGAGTATCTTTTATCGGAGAATCTTCTTTGATGGGAAGCTGGTCTGGAATTCCGTAGACAGTACAAGACGAAGATTGTACAAAATAAAGGATATTCCGTTTTTGCATACTTTCGAGCAAATTCAAAATAATGCTCAAATTATTTCTGTAATATTTTAGAGGTTGTGCTACAGATTCGCCTACAGCCTTGTATGCGGCAAAGTTAAGCACCAACGCAATATCAGGGTATTTGAAAAATAGATTTTCGGTAACAAGGGCATCAGACAAATCTACTTTTTCAAAAATAGGTTTTTTAGAAGTGATTTGTTCTATTCGATTTAAAATTCCTTCGTTGGAATTGGACAAATTGTCGGCAATAATCACTTCGTAGTTATTGTTTAATAATTCTACAACTGTATGGGATCCAATATATCCGGCGCCGCCTGTAACCAAAATTTTCATAAGCGAATAAAATATATGTTAATATTTTTGCAAATGTACTGATTTTTACAGACTTTAGAAAAGGAAAAATGAGGTATTATTTGAAATTAGTAAAGATGGTTTTAATTTGATAGAAATCATAAAAATGTAATGCTTAATTCCATTAAAATACATACCTTTGAATACAAATTTAGTGTACATTTAATTTATGTAGAATGTCTGAAAGAATTTTATGTTAAACCTTTCGGACTTTCAATGGTTGCTTATTGATAATAGATTTAAACAAATGAAACAGCTTCTCTTTTTTATATTTTTGTTTCCTGTGCTGTTGTTTGCTCAAAATGACAGTATCACAGCAAAAAAAGTCTATCTATTTTCTATTGAAGAAGAGATAGCGCCGCCGGCAACCTTGAAAACCGAAAAAGCTTTGGAAGAAGCTGTGAAAATAAAGGCAGATTACATTGTTTTAAAAATCAATACATTTGGCGGAACACTGAACGATGCCGACAAAATCAGTACAATGTTGCTGGATTCAAAAATGCCGGTGTATGCTTTTATCTATCACAATGCGGCGTCTGCAGGGGCTTTGATTGCGCTTTCGTGCGACAGTATTTATATGTACCCCGGTTCCCGTATAGGTGCTGCTACAGTGGTTGACCAAACCGGCGAAGTTGTGCAAGCCGACAAATACCAAAGTTATATGCGTTCCATGATGCGTTCGGCTGCTGAAAGCCATGGGCGTAATCCGAGAATTGCCGAAGCCATGGTCGATCCACGTATTTACGTGGAAGGCGTGAATGATTCGGGAAGGGTGCTTACATTCACTACCGAAGAGGCTCTAAAACATGGATATTGCGAAGGAAGTGTGCGCAATGTGGAAGAACTTTTAGCCAAAGCAGAAATAAAAAACTATGAGATTACCGAACAGGAATTAAGCCCTTTGCATGGACTGCTTCGCTTTTTGATGCACCCTGCCGTTAGCGGGATTTTGATTCTGTTGATTGTTGGCGGAATTTATTTTGAACTCCAAACTCCCGGTGTAGGCTTTCCTTTGGTCGTTGCCATTATTGGTGCGGTATTGTATTTTGCCCCGCTGTATTTGGAAGGGTTGGCTGCCAATTGGGAAATATTGATTTTTCTTGCGGGCTTGGGACTTTTAGCCGTCGAAATATTTGTGATTCCGGGTTTTGGTGTGGCAGGAATTTCGGGAATTGTATTAATTATTGGCGGGCTGTTTTTGGCTTTATTGCAAAATAATGTATTCGACTTTTCGGCAGTGCCGGCAGGCGATGTAGCCGTGCGGCTTTCCACAGTGGTTATTTCACTGACTATCGGTATTGGGTTGTCAATTTATCTGAGTCAAAAAATTATTACAGGAACTACGTTTGGGCACATAGCCCTCAATACCGAGCAAAAAGCTTCGGAAGGATATACCATTGCCACACAAGAAGAACAAAGCATGATTGGTAAACGGGGAAAGACTTTGACGGTACTTCGCCCTTCTGGGAAAATTGAAATTGACGGTAATATGTATGATGGTTTGTCGTTCAGTTCGTTTATAGAAAAAGACACGGAAATAGAAGTCATAGATTATCAGAATGCAAGCCTGATTGTGAGAAAAATAATTGAATAAATTATGGAAAATAGTAATTTCTTATGCTGAAATTAAAATATTTTCTTGTCTATAATAACTTAAAGCAAAATATTTACAATACACAAACCTTTTTATGAAAAAAATATTTTTATCCGTTTTTGTGGCTTTCAGCCTGTTGACAATTACTGCCAATGCCCAGATTTCGGGAACAAAAGAATATGCAAGGCTTCCCTATAAGGCCGATTTTACCATGTCAGTATCGAATATCAGGATTCCTTTGCCGGAAAACTGGGGTATTCAGGTGCCATTCCTAAAGGAATACGAAGCCCGTTTAAACATAGGGTCAGAAATAGAATACAGTTTCTATATTTC